>NZ_CFQVBI010000001.1:0-34697 GCF_986095205.1 Megamonas sp.
GTTTTTGAATAGATACAGCACAACAAAAAACAGATGATAAAGAAGAGATTAACAGTAACAAAGGTTGTTTTTGAATTACGTGTTAAAAGAAAATAGCTTAATTCTATTGTCCGATTAACAGTAACAAAGGTTGTTTTTGAATAGACAACTACAATCTGCATTAACACAAAAAAGCCTGATTAACAGTAACAAAAGTTGTTTTTGAATTTTTGACTATTCCCGCCACGCTTGACTTTGTGGGCGATTAACAGTAACAAAAGTTGTTTTTGAATAAACGGCGGTGTATTTGCTTATAATACGTCTATGGAGATTAACAGTAACAAAAGTTGTTTTTGAATGCATCTGTAAGAAGTTCTTCAATATCTTCATCAGAGATTAACACTAACAAAAATTGTTTTTGAATCATAACAATATACAACCGTATTTAACCGTTTATATGGATTAACAGTAACAAAGGTTGTTTTTGAATCCAAGAATCCTCTGTCTTTAGATATGGGGAGTATGTCAATATTTGTATTATGGTGATGTCTACGATGACTGTCAGTGCAAATGCGTTTGATGATTTGAAAGATGACTTAAAAGATGATCAAGCATTGAAATTAGCAGCGGGATATCTAGTTGCTAATGAGGTGCAACGATTAACGAAAATAAGTGCATTGGAATTATTCTTAGCTTCAACAGCAGTTAATTATATGGACGATAAAGATATAACAAATGCAGTAGTAAAATCTTTAGTATATCAGATAAAATTTTAAATAAAAAATGCATTAGAATTTTTTCTAGTGCATTTTTTTATATAATTATATTGTGAGGTGAATTTTATGGAATTTAGAGTATTAAAATATTTTTTAACTGTTGTAAGGGAAGAAAATATAACAAAAGCAGCGGATGTATTACATATTACTCAGCCAACATTGAGTCGACAATTAGCTCAATTAGAAGAAGATATTGGAGTAAAATTATTTAATCGTGGAACTAGAAAGATAAGTTTAACAAATGAAGGAATGTTATTAAGACGTAGGGCAGAAGAAATAATTTCTTTAGTGGACAAAACAGAACAAGAATTAAATGAACAAGATGAAATGTTAGATGGTGTGATTTCTTTGGGATGTGGAGAATTAAGTTCTGTATCAACACTAGCAGATATATTAGCTGGTTTTAAAAAGAAGCACCCACTTATTGTTTATGATTTATATACAGCAAATGCAGATGAGATCAAAGAAAAAATTGATAAAGGATTAATAGATATTGGTTTATTATTAGAGCCTGTGAATATAGAAAAGTATGAATATATTCGATTGCAGACAAAAGAAGTGTGGGGGGCTGTAATGAGAGCTGATGATGAATTAGCTAAGCAAGAATTTGTTACTGCAGAACAGTTGAGTAAAAGACAAATAATATTAGCACGTAGACCAAAAGCCAAAAATGAATTAGCACATTGGTTTGGTAAGTATTATGATAAACTGAATATTTCATTTACAAGTAATATGAGTACAAATGCAAGTATTATGGTAGAAAAAGGATTGGGAAATGCTTTAATTATTAAAGGCTCATTGCCATTTTTAGATGAAAATAGAATAAAATGCATACCACTATATCCAGCTTTGATAGCTAATAGTGTTTTAGTTTGGAAAAGACATCAGCCATTTAATTTGGCTACAACAAAATTTATAGAGTATATGCAATGCTTTTTAAGCATGAGATGATATTAAAAATAGGTATTAGACATATATTGAATTTTTATTTTATAATGTGAATGTAAGTTGATATAAAAAATATTTGATTTACGTTTACATTATTTTTTTAGGTGATATATATAGTGATAGTAAAATATGAATTTATTATTTATTAAAAAAGGATAAGTGCAAATAAAAGAGATAAGGAGGAAATAAAAATGACAATTGGAGAAATATCACAAGAAATAGGTCTATCAGCAGATACTTTAAGATATTATGAAAAAATAGGATTATTACCTAATGTACCAAGAGATAATAGTGGCAAACGTAATTATGATGAGAATTTTATTAATTGGATAAAATTTATTCAAACATTAAAAAATAGTGGAATGTCTTTAAACGATATTATAGAGTATATAAATTTGGCAAAATATGGTAATAATACATATCAAGAACGCAAAAATTTATTAATAAAATCTAAGCAAATATTATTAGAAAAAATGTCGAATTTACAATCTATGATAGAGAAAGCAAATTATCAAATTAATAATTATGATAATATTTTAGTACCTAAGACAGATGCTTTGATATTTTAAATAAAAATATTTGAATATTCTTGATTTTTATAGGAATAGAAGAAAGGAAAATAATTATGAAAAAAACAATGATATTAACGTCAATGGCATTGATGTCTTTAGTAGCTGTGGGTTGTGCAAATGAAGAAGTTAAAGATACGCAAGATAATCAGCCTGTTGTTTTAACAAATATGGAAGAAGTACAAACAGAAGGCAATGCAAATACGAAAAAAACATTAATAGTTTATTTTTCTTATGGTGAAAATAGTGAATTGCCACAAGATGTAGATGCTTCAGCTAGCGCTAGTATACAAAAATGGAATGATGAAAATACTGGCAATACAGGTATAGTAGCACATATTATTCAATAGAAAACAAAAGGGGATATGTTTTCTATTCAGACAGTAAATAAGTATCCATCAACATATAATGAGACTGTTAATCAAGGAAAACAGGAGCATGAAAATAATATTCGCCCTGAACTTGCAAATCATATAACAAATTTAGATGATTATGATACTATTTTCGTGGGTTATCCAAATTGGTGGTATGATATGCCAATGGCAATGTATAGTTTTTTTGATGAATATGATTTGAGTAATAAGACAATTATTCCGTTTAATACTTCTGGCGGTAGCGCTTTTTCTGACACTATAAATACAATTAAAAAATTAGAGCCAAATGCAAATGTAATTGAAGGTATAACAATTAGAGCTGAAGATGTAGAGTCTAGCCAAAATGAAATTGATGAATGGTTAAATGATTTAGGTTATAATATTTGATTTAAATATACATTTATAAGAAAGGACAGATAATGATGAAGAAAAAATTATATATTTTCATAGTGATTATATTGTCCTTTATTATTTTTGCTACGTATAAAATATTTGTAGAAAATAAAACAATAGTGGAAAAAGATACTATTTTAGCAATGGATACACAAATTTCATGGGTGATATATGAAAAACCTTCTCTATATCCATTAGATTTAAATGCGAAAATAAAAACGAGAATAAATGAATTAGTAAAATTATTATCAGTTACTGATGAAAATAGTGAAATTTATAAAGTAAATCATCATCAAGAACGAGATATAAAATTAAGTGAAGATACTAAAAATGTAGTTTTATTTGCGCTACAGATGGCAGAAAAGACAAACGGAGCTTTAGAACCGACTATATATCCAGTGCTTAGAGAATGGGGCTTTACTACAGGAAAATACCAAATACCTGATGAAACAAAAATAAGAGATTTATTAAATTATGTGGATTATAGGAAAGTTAGTTTAAAAGAAAATCAAATATATTTGCCACAGATGGTATGCAGATTGATTTAGGAGCAGTAGCCAAGGGATATATAGGTGATGAAATCATAAAAATTTTGAAGGCAAATAATATATCGTCTGCTTTAATAAATTTAGGTGGTAATGTTCAATTATTGGGAACAAAACCAAATGGTGATTTATGGAATATTGGACTTAAATCACCTAATAGTCAAGATTATATAGGTATATTAAGATTAGCGGATTGTGCGATTGTAACTTCAGGAAATTATGAGCGATATTTTATCGGCGAAGATAACAAACGATATTGGCATATTTTAGATGGAAAAACAGGTAAACCAGCAGATAAACATATTAATTCCGTAACGATTGTGACAAAACAAGGAAAATTAGGTGATGCTTTATCCACAGCATTATTTGTAATGGGAGTAGATGAAGCTATTAATTATTGGAAGCAAAATAAAGATGAAAATGATGCATTTGAGATGATATTGATTACAGATGATAAAAAAATATATATAACTGAGAATTTAGTTGATAGTTTTACTTTGCAAGATAAATATAAAGATTATCATATGGTGGTGGTAACTTTATGAACAATATTAATAAATCAGTAATATGTATTGTTTTGGTGATTATATTTATTGCCGTTTTTATTGGTTTAAGAAATAGTTTTGCCGAAAAAACAAATATAGTGGAGATAATTCAAGATGGAAATATAATTTATACTTTGGATTTAAATAAGAGTAAAGATGAATTAATACAGGTAGAATTCAAAGGTCATAAAAATATAATTCAAATAAAAGATAAACAGATAAGTATAATTGAAGCTGATTGTCCTGATAAAACATGTGTAAATATGGGAATTTTAAAATCAGCATTTACTCCTATAGTGTGTTTGCCCAATCATTTAGTAATTCAATATGTAAATGATGATAAAGAAATTGATGCTACGGTAAATTAGGTGATAGTGATGAAGACAAAAAAATTAGTGCAATTATCTTTATTAACTGCGATAGCACTAAGTATATTTATTGTAGAATTACAAATACCAAATCCTTTGCCACTTCCAGGAATTAAACTAGGTTTAGCAAATATAGTAACTTTATATGTAATTTATAGATATAGAGCAAAAGAGGCACTATTGGTGCTGATGGCTAGAATTATTTTAGGTAGTGTATTTAGTGGTAATCTTATGGCTATAATGTATAGTTTAGCTGGCGGAATTTGTTGTTTTGTTGTGATGAGTGTACTGCATGATAAAATAGAAGAAAAATATATTTTTATAGTTAGTATATTAGGAGCTTGTGCACATAATATAGGGCAAATAATTATAGCAATATTTATAACAAAGACATTAGCAATTATGATGTATTTACCATGGTTATTATTATCAGCAATGATTACAGGTTTATTTATTGGTTTATGTACGCAATACTTACTCAAAAGTAGAGCTATATTAATACAAAAATAAAAAATCCTATTGCTTAAAATTTTAGGCAATAGGATTTTTGGTTTATAATTCTTCTTCGACACGCATGAGGAGGAAGCAAAGGTCAGATAAACGATTTAAATAAATTTTTACATTTTCATTAATAGCTTCTTTTTCAGCTAAAGTTAAAACTTCACGTTCAGCTCTACGCGTAGTAGTACGTGCTAAATCTAAAAATGCTCCAGATTGAGTATTACCAGGCATGATAAAAGCAGTTAATGCTGGTAATTTAGCTTCAAACTCAACGATTTTTTGATCTATATTAGAAATGATTTCATTATTTATATAATATTTATCTGTGATACTAGCTAAATCAGCCATTAATTTTAGATTAGTTTGCTCAAGTTCTAATAAAAGTTGTTTAACTTCTTCTTTTTGAGCAAAAGCTCTAGCAAGACCGAGAGCAGAACTGACTTCATCAACAGTACCATAAGCTTGTACACGTAAAGAATTTTTAGCAACGCGTTCTCCAGTAAATAAAGATGTAGTGCCTTTATCCCCTGTTTTTGTACAAATAGACATATTTTCTCCTTTTATCAATCACCATTATATACGCTAAAGTCGATATCATGGTTAGGTATATAGATTTCTGTTTCACTGAAAAATACATGAACTTCACGTTCTGCATTAGCAGGGCTATCAGAAGCATGAACAGTATTTACAGTTTTGGAAAGAGCAAAATCACTGCGGATTGTGCCAGGTTGTGCTAAATTAGGGTCTGTTTTACCATGGAGTTCACGAACTCTTTCAATAGCATTTTCACCTTCAACTACTAAAGCGACAATTCTATCAGAAGCCATAAAATCCACTAAACGTTGGTAATAAGGTTTACCCACATGTTCAGCATAATGTTTAGAGGCTATACAGTCGTCCATTTCTAGCATTCGCATAGCTACAATATCAAATTTTTCTTTTTCATAACGACTAATAATATCGCCAATATGATAATTTACTACAGCATCAGGTTTGATTAATACCAACGTTCTTTCTCTCATAAAAGACAACTCCTATTTTTATTCTTTGTATCCATCAGCTAAAAGTTTATAATGTAAAGCTGATTCATGAAGTGCTTCGATTTCATCTTCTCTTAAAGCACGGACTACTTTTACTGGTGAGCCAAATAACATAGAATTATTTGGTAATTTTTTATGCTCAGTAACAAGAGAACCTGCACCAATTACACTATTATGACCAATTTCGGCATATCCAAGTAATATAGCGCCCATACCGATTAGAGTATTATCGCCGACTTTACTACAATGGATAACAGCATTATGACCGATAGTAACATAACTGCCAATATGAGTAGGTGCATTGCTCATTACATGAACAGTTACATTATCTTGAATATTTGTATAATCACCAACAACTATAGGTTGCAAATCACCACGAAGTACAGCACCTGGCCAAATATTAGTGTATTCGCCAATAGTAACATCACCGATGATTACTGCACTAGGATGAACATATGCAGTCTTAGCTATTTTAGGTGTATGTGATTTATAAGCTTGAATCATAAAAAAAATCCCCTAACTAAAAATAATTTATAATTATTTTACGACCATTACAGGAACAGGAGAATCTTCAATAACTTTTTGGCTTACGCTACCAATGAGAGCTCCTTTGAAGATACCAAGACCACGGCTACCCATGATGATGATATCGGAATTAGTTTCTTGAGCTACACGAATAATAGCTTTTGGACGAGAGCCTGTTTCTACATGTTTTGTTGCAGTAATATCTTTTGGAAGTTTTTCCCAGATACGATCAAAGATGATATCACTAGGAATATGTTCATTGATATGACTAGAAACGTAAACGAATTCAAGAGATGCACCAGCTTTTTCTGCTAAGGAAATTGCCTGGTCAACTGCTTTACAAGCATTATCGGAACCATCTACAGGAACTAGGATTTTATTAATTTTACTCATAAAAAAAACCTCCTTATGATAGGACATAAAGTTTTATTTCATATTTCTTATATTATTAATTTTCGTGATAATTTTTGAAAATCCTTTTTTTGTTTAGAAATAAATTAAATTGAAAAAAGAAAATCTCTTAATATATTAACAAAATATACTAAGAGATTTTTATAATTAGTCTATATCTATTAAGGCTTTTCCCTGATGATACAATCCTGTGCGACAAACTAGGGCATTTTCTACAGAAATATTTAATTTATATTCATTTTTTAATACATCTAAAATTTCATTTGGTTTAGTAGTACCAGTAGATGTGATTTTTATATTTAAAGAAATATTTAATGTATTATCTTCTAAATTGTATTGCATAGCTTTAGGAAGATATTGTTTGATTTCTATTTCTTTGCGTTTTTTTGGTGTTTCACGAACAACGACAATTTCTTTAGTTTGATTAAATTTATTGACAGCTTCTGTTACAGTGTTTAAGTTATCTTGACAAGGTAAAACAATAGAATAGGAAGCTTCATCAACAATGGACATCAAAGCTTTAGCACGCATATCAATTTGTCTAGCTTTTAAAAGTCTCACTCCTGGTGGCAATGCTTTAGATAATTTATCAAATAATTCAGGTTGACAAATATCTTTTTTTAATTCTAAATCCATATATTCAGCATCGCTTGTTACACCTACAGATAAAGCAGAAGCAAAAGAAATTTTCATATGAGGATTGAAACCTTCGGAGTAAGCTGCTGGAAGATGAGCGCGACAAATTGCACGTTGCATTAAAGATGCAAAATCAAGATGGGAAATATATCTTATAGGTTCGCCTTTTGTGATTTCTAAGCGATATTTTATCATTTAATAAAAACCTCCATAAACATAATAGATAATTATTTAATCGTATCCATATCAGTATCAAGTGTAGGGCAAATTCCGCAAGCGTTGCAATTACCATGACGGCAATCTCTTGTTAATTCGCCTTTTGTAGCTTTTTCGTATTCACGCAATAAGAATTTTTTGCTAACACCTGGAGTAGTATGTTCCCAAGGGAGTTTTTCATCAAATTTATATTCACGCATATTATAAAAATATGGGTCAATATTGCATTTAGCAAAAGCGTTCATCCAAACATCATATTTAAATTCTTCGCTCCAACCATCAAATTTTGCTCCATCTAACCATGCTTGATAGATTACTTTGCTAAGGCGTCTATCGCCACGAGAAATAGTACCTTCTAGGATGCTAGTTGTAGCAGTATGATAGTTAAACTGGATAGAGCGGTCAGTGATATGAGATTTTAATAATTGTTGTTTTCGTTGGAATTCTTCTAAAGTATTTTGTGGGAACCATTGGAATGGTGTAAATGGTTTTGGTACAAAACAAGATACGCTAACAGTAACGCGGATATCACGGCGTTTAGTGATATAACGATATAATTTAGCAACTTTTGCACCGAGTTCAGCAATGCCGATGATATCCTCATCAGTTTCAGTTGGTAGACCCATCATGAAGTAAAGTTTTACAGTTTTCCAACCATGACGGAAAGCAGCACCTGTTGCTTCCATGAGATTTTCTTCAGTTACACCTTTATTGATTACATCGCGTAATCTTTGTGTACCAGCTTCAGGAGCAAAAGTCAAACCACTTTTACGGACTTGTTGCATTTTATGAGCAAGATCAATGGAGAAACTATCAATGCGTAGAGATGGTAAAGAGAAAGATACACGTTCGTTTTTATAATCTTCCATGAGGTCATCTACAATTTCACCAAGGCAAGTATAATCAGCAGAGCTTAAAGATGTAAGACTCATTTCATTATAACCAGTGTTATCGAGCATTTCTTTAGCGATAGTGCGTAAGCGGTCAGCAGTGCGTTCGCGTACAGGACGATAAGATATACCAGCTTGACAGAAACGACAACCACGAGTACAACCGCGGAATAATTCGAGCATTACACGGTCATGAACGATATCAATATAAGGTAATACAGGTTTTTTGATAGCGAAAGAGTCGCGGAAATTTTTGATTACACGTTTATTAATTACAGGTTTAGCTTCAGGGCAAAGCGGTAAAATTTCTTTGAAAGTATTATCTTCATTGTAATGAACTTCATATAATGAAGGAACATAGATGCCGTCTAATTTAGCAAGTTCTTTTAAAAATCCTTGTCTGCCACCTACTTTACCTTGTTTTTTCCAAGTGATAAAAGTATCTACGATTTCATTTAAAACTTCTTCGCCTTCACCGATAACAAAGAAATCAAAGAAATCAGCTACAGGTTCAACATTATATACGCAAGGGCCACCACCAACGATAAATGGGTCATTTTCTGTGCGGTCTTTTTGCCAAAGAGGAATGTTGGCTAAGTCTAACATATTTAAAACATTAGTGTAAATCATTTCATATTGAAGTGAGAAGCCAACAAAATCAAATTCTTTGATTGGTGTGAAAGATTCTAAAGCATAAAGTGGTATATTATGTTCACGCATTTTGTCTTCCATATCAAGCCAAGGAGCATAAACACGTTCAGCTACAGTATCTTGTCTTTCATTTAATACTTCATAGAGAATTTTTAAACCAAGATTGGACATACCTACTTCATAAACGTCAGGCATGGATAAAGCAAAGCGACAATCAACATCTTCATGATTTTTGTGTACAGCGTTTAACTCGCCACCAGTATAGCGAGCAGGTTTGGTAACAGTTTGTAAAATAGAAGGGTCTAGTTTAATCAATTTAATATCCTTTCTTCATGAAAAAAGCTGCTGTATAGGAAATTTTTGTTTTTCATACAGTAGCTTTTAAATATAATATATACCAAATAATAATTAATCTTTTTGTTCAGTAGACTTTTGTTTTTCTTCAGTTTCATCTTTTTCAGGAAGACCGACATGTTGAAGACCATTTTTAGCTACTTGAACTGTATTTAAAATGTTTTGGATATAAACACTCATATGGTCAAATACTTGTTCAGCATATTGAACAGAATCATTGCGCATAGCTTCAGAATGTTTATATGTTTTTTCTAAAATTTCTTTTGCCTTAGCTTCAGCAGCTAAAGTGATTTCATTTTCAGAAGCTTTCTTTTGAGCATATACTTTTGCTTGTTCTATGATATTTTTGGCTTCTATGCGAGCATCTTCGATTATTTTATCTCGATTTGCATTGATTTCTTCAGCTTCTTTTAAAGCAGAAGGCCATTCTTTGCGAATATTACTTATGAGGCGAATGAGTTCTTCTTCGTTTACTAAGCATTTGTTAGTTAAAAGAAAACGAGAAGAACTAGCCACAAGATCTTCTAATTCGTGAAGGGAGTCTAATAAATCCATAGTGATATTACCTCTATAATTTATAATTATTTTGATGTAGGTACTCGTTTAATTTTTTCATGTATAGCAAGTTCTACACAATGAGGAACTAAATGAGTGATATCTCCACCGAACTGAGCTAATTCTCGAATTGCAGATGAAGATACATGATAATATTTATTATCAGTAGTTAAAAAGATATTTTCAATATCTGGAGCCATGTTTTTGATGAGCATAGCGCGTGGAAATTCATAGAGAAAATCGTTGGCATCACGTAAACCGCGAACGATTACATGAGCATTTTTTTGATGAGCATAGTCAGCAAGTAGACCAGCAAAACAATCAACTTTTACATTAGGAATATGAGCAGTAGCTTGTTTTAATAAAGCTACGCGTTCTTCAACAGTAAATAAAGGTTTTTTATTTATATTATTGAAAACACCAACAATTACTTCATCAAACATTTTAGAAGCTCGTTCAAAAATATCAATATGCCCATTAGTTACAGGGTCAAAACTTCCAGGACAGATAGCAATAGTCATACATTAATCCTCACTTTTATTTGATTTTAATTCATAAATACTTATTTGTGTAGTAGAGCCATATTTTTGATTACGCAATAAAGTATATTGATGAAAATCTGAAGGTAATTTATCTTCAATAGCATGTTCCATAATAATTATACCATCTTCAGTTAATAATGGATATTCATGGAGCATTTGCAAAACTTTTAAGCATAAATCTTGATGATATGGCGGGTCACAAAATATTATATCAAATTTTGTTTGTTTTAGATGTAATTTTTTTATTGTAGCAAAGACATCAGCTTTTAAGATAGTGGATTTATCGATAAGTTTTGTATGCGTAGCATTAAATTTAATAGTTGAAATACTATCTAAAGAGCAATCTACCATGATGGCATGATTGGCACCTCGACTGAGTGCTTCTAAGGATAAATTACCAGTTCCTGAAAATAAATCTAAGACATTTTTATCATAGATAAAAGAACCTAATATATTAAATAAAGATTCTTTTATTCTGTCAGCAGTAGGTCGAGTATTTTGCCCTTTAGGAGCTTTTAATTTTGCCCCACGAGCTGAACCAGTGATTATTCTCATAAATTATCACCTAATAATTTAGCTTTTAATTGTTTATAAGCTTTTGTATAGTATGGGCCATTTTGAGATTCACGATGGTCAAAACCATAAGCACGTCTACTTATAGCTAAGATAGGTGGTGCTTGAATGCGTTTAGCTACTGCCATACCTGTGAATAAATTCCACCAACGTTCTAAGTCGCAGATAAAGTCTTTAGCTGTAGCAAAGTATTTATCTACAAGACCAGCCTTGCAACCAATATGTTCTTCTAAAGTTTTTTCACTATACCAAAGAAGAATATCTTCTGGAGTAACTTTTTGCCAGCTTTCGACAAAAGCGCGGAATAAATAATCGTGATATGGATATTTAATAGGGTCGCCCTTACCAGCATCAACATCTTGTTCACTAGAAAGTTCGGCACTAGGTACAATATCAATAATACCTTGAGGAATTACTTCACGTTTATATACATGTTCATTTAAATAATGAGCTAATTCATATACTTGATATTTCCATAAATCAGCAAGACCAGCTAAAAATCCAGATTGGTCACCGTATAATGTGGAATAACCGACTGTAGTTTCTGCTTTATTGGCATTACAAGTAAAGCCACCACCAATGCTAGCTGCCATACCAGCTAAAATGCGAGCTGAACGGTCGCGAGCTTGGATATTTTCTTTGACAAAAGAAGATACTTGTACTTTATGAACATCATTAGTAGCTAAATGAGTGATATCAGTATTTTCAAATTGATTTACAGTGAAATCAACAACTTCTTGAATTGGCACAATAGCATAATTACAACCTAAATTATGAGCCAATTGACTAGAAAGACCTTTTGTTGTAGCAGAATTGAATTTACTAGGCATATTAATTAAGGTAATATTTTCAGCACCTAAAATATCTGCATAAAGAGCAGAAGCAACAGCAGAGTCAATACCACCAGAAATACCGATGATTATTTTTTGCATACGAATATTTTTGAGGAATTTTTTGATACCATAATGAAGTGCTTGATAAATATTAGAAATATCATCATTTTGAGGAATTGGAAGTGGAGTATATTCATCATTGCCGAGTAAGTTTATATAATTATTTTGAGCTTTATAAGCAGGGCAAGTTGCAATGATATTTCCATTTTCATCATAAACTGTGCTAGAACCATCAAAAGTATAGATAGTCTTACCATTGTTTTGAATACCAATATTATTTACATATATTAAAGGAATGTTATTATCTTTTGCTTGTTTTGCAAATACGCGATGGCGTTTATTATTTTTGCCAAAAGTATAAGGAGAAGCAGATATATTGATTAACATATCTAATTTATAATTTTGACAAAGAATATCAATTGGAGCAAAGGCATAATCATCACTCCAACCATCTTCACATAAAATACAACCTAAATTTAATTCTTGACCTTTGATATTGACTTTTACAGGAGAAAGAATATCATTTAAATTGAGTTTTAGTTCAGTTGCTAAGCTTTGTAAACTGAAGAAATAACGACTATCATCAAATTCACGATAATTTGGAAATAGAGTTTTGATGACAAATGGATATGGAGATTTTTCAGGTTTGATTAATTTGCCATTATAAGCTGTATATAAAGCATTGTATTTACGAACGCGACCATCAGTATTTTTCTTATCCCAGTCAACAGCAATATTACCAAAAATGATACAAATATCTTGAGAAGCTGCGATAATATCTTCGCCATAGCTTAAACAATCTTTTAAAAATGCTGTTTGTTCCCAAGTATCACCTAAGAGATAACCTGGAATACACATTTCAGGGAAAATTATAATATCTGTATTATTTTGTTTAGCTTCATCAATAGCTTGAAGCATACGCTGTGCATTTAGGTCAGGATGACCTGGTTCAACATCAATTTGGCTGAAACAGATTTTTACCATAAAACAACCGCCTTTATTATTAATTAATTATGTTACTACAATAGCACGAATTGTATTGATTTACAAGTAAATGAGCATATAAATAGAGATATATGTAAATAAAATGCTTGCAATTTAAATTCTTTCTGTGATATAATGTTAGCACTGTGTTTTTTAAAAGTACGACATGATTTTTATTAGATATAATAAATATGTAGTCGTCAAGACAATAGGGCAAGAACAACCCGAATTTAAGCTTGTGGAGATAGTAGGTAACGAACTTGATGAAGCAAGAAGTCAACTATTATAATATGTAAATTATTTCTATTATTATAGAAGGCAGTTCATGACTTAGTAATTATTTTCTATCTTCCATTCCTTAAGGAGGTGTGCTAAATGGCAAATGTTTGCGAAATCTGCGCTAAAGGTGAAAGAGCAGGAATGAATGTAAGCCATTCTCATTTAAAAACTAAACGCACTTGGAAACCAAACATTCAGCGTGTACGTGCTGTAGTTGACGGTGAAGTTAAACGTGTTAATGTTTGCACTAGCTGCATGCGTTCTGGTAAAATCCAGCGTGCTTAATGGTCTTAACGGACATTATAAAAAATAAGCTGCTTAGTATTAAGCAGCTTATTTTTTATTGCTAGGATAAATCAAATATCATGATTAAATTTTAAGGAAAAATAATAGGAGAAAAAAATGGCATTTTCTGAAAAAATTATTGAAACTAGACAAAAAGCTTTGGCTTTATGCAAAGAATATTTTGCTCGTCCTGATGAAATAGCAGAATTTAATACTTTAAAAATTCTTGATGCTATGAGAAAAGTAAAAGTGTCTGAAGCGCATTTTAATACAACATCTGGATATGCTTATGATGATATTGGTAGAAATAAAATTGAAGAATTATATGCAGAAGTCTTCAAAGCAGAAGCGGCTTTAGTACGTACACAATTTGTATCTGGTACACATGCTTTAGCTACTGTTTTATTTGGTATATTGCGCCCTGGTGATCAGTTGATATATATTACAGGAACACCATATGATACTATGCAAACAGTAATTGGTTATGCAACAGATAGCCCAGGTTCATTAAAAGAATTTGGTATTTTATATGATGAAGTGCCATTAAAAGATGGTCGTGTTGATTTTGATGTAGCTAAAGAAAAAATTACTACAAAAACTAAGATGGTAGTTATTCAGCGTTCTTGTGGTTATATGATGCGTCCAAGTTTAAGCGTAGATGAAATTGGTGAAATTTGCAAATTCGTCAAAGAAATCAATCCTAATTGTATTTGCTATGTAGATAATTGTTATGGTGAATTTACAGATACAAAAGAACCTATTGAAGTAGGTGCTGATATTATTGCTGGTTCTTTAATTAAAAATCCAGGTGGCGGTATTGCACCAACAGGTGGATATATTGTAGGTAGAAAAGATTTAGTAGAACTTGCGTCTTATCGCATGACTTCTCCAGGTATGGGAGCAGAACTTGGTGCTTCTCTTGCAAATAATCGTTTATTATTCCAAGGATTATTCTTAGCACCACATGTTGTCGCTCAAGCTGTAAAATCTGCGATTTTTGCTGCTGCATTTTTTGATTTATTAGGATTTAAAACATTACCTGCACCAGATACAAAGAGAAATGATATTATTCAAGCTATTGAAATGGGTAGCAAAGAAAAATTAGTTGCTTTTTGTCAAGGTATTCAAAAATATTCTCCAGTTGATTCTTATGCAGCTCCAGAACCTTGGGATATGCCAGGCTATGAAGATCAGGTTATCATGGCAGCTGGTACTTTTGTGCAAGGGGCTTCTATTGAACTTAGTGCAGATGGACCTATTCGTGAACCATATAATGTTTATCTTCAAGGTGCATTGACTTTTGAACATTCTTTAGTTGCTATCATGGGTGCAGGTCAAGCAGTAGAAGATTTAAATAAATAGTTTTGGAGATAAAGTAAAATAAATACAAAAAAAGACACGTTATCTCGTGTCTTTTTTTGTGTGTATATATTATATTGGAGAGCTAAGGAAAAGCTTGTATTTAATATAACATAAATGATAATGATTTTCAATACTAAAATTAAATAAAATATGAAATTTTTTGTTGGATATTTATAGACAACAAAAAAAGACACGTTATTTCGTGCCTTTTTTGCTTGTATATATATCATAATTGGAGAGTCAAGGAAAAGCTCATATATAATATAACATAAATGATAATCAATTTCAATATAGAAATAAAAATAAAATTTTTTTAGAATAGCTTTATATAATTAGATAAGTTAAAATAAATAATAGAGAGATTGGTAAACGGAATAATAAAAAAATGGATTTTGATAAAAGA
Source organism: Megamonas sp. (assembly GCF_986095205.1). Lineage (NCBI taxonomy): Bacteria > Bacillati > Bacillota > Negativicutes > Selenomonadales > Selenomonadaceae > Megamonas > Megamonas sp. The sequence continues at coordinate 15,598 of NZ_CFQVBI010000001.1, forward strand.
AATATTTTAGTAGAAAAATAGTCTTATTTATAGTATTATTTTGGAATTGTTAAGAATATGTGAAAATGGTACAAATAATAATTTAAATATGTTAAAATACATCTTGCTGAGATTTACATAACTTTGAAATTTTATAGGAGGAGAAAGATGAGACATATGTCAGAATTAGCAAACACACATATTTGGCGTTACTTAAAAATCTTAATTGGCTCGTTAATTGCAGGTTTAGGTTATAGTACGTTTATTATTCCTGCGAAGTTGCTTGCTAGTGGACTCAGCGGTATTGCTGTTATTGTTTACTATATAATTGATTTACCGATTGGTTTACAATTAATAGTATATAATATCCCAATTGTATATTTAGCATATAGAGTTTTTGGTAAATTATATGCGATTGATACGATTATTGGAACAGTAATGTTATCTGTAGCCATTGATGCTACAAGTTTTATTGGAAACTATCATTTAGTAGAAGATCCTATACTTAATTCTGTTTTTGGTGGTGTACTTGTAGGTATAGGTTGTGGTATTGTATTTAGAGCTAATTCCAATGGCGGAGGCTTTGATGTATTAGGTGCTGTTATTAAAAAATATTACTCTCTTGACTTGGGGACAGTAGTATTTGGTTTTAACTTGATTATTATTTTAATAGGTATAGTATTATTCAATGTTTCTATTGGTTTATATACTTTAATAAATATGTATATTGTTGGTGAAATCACTAATAAAGTAGTAGCTGGTTTTAACCGTAAAAAATTGATAATAATTATATCACCATTTTCAGAAATTATTGGCTGGACTATTATTCAACATATTGGACGTGGCGTTACATTTTTAAATGGAGAAGGCGCATATAGTCATAAAAGTCAAAAAGTAATTTTTGCAGTGGTGAATTTGACACAGGTAAGCAAGGTGAAACTTATAGTAAATGCTATAGATCCAACGGCTTTTATGATTATTACAGATACGTCAGAGGTTGCAGGACGAGGTTTTACTATAAAGATGCCAGAAAAACATACAAGCAAAGATTGAATAAAAGGTTTATAGGTTTGCCTTTATTAACCTAAATATATATTAGAAGAGGGATAGATATTAGGTGTCCGAAAAATTAAAACTATATGGATTTAATAATTTGACAAAGTCTTTAAGCTTTAATATTTATGATGTTTGCTATGCTAAAACACCAAGAGAACAGCGTGATTATATAAAATATATAGATGAACAATATAATTCAGAACGTTTGACAAAAATTTTAACAAATGTAGCAGAAATGATAGGAGCTAGAGTGCTTAATGTTTCTAGTCAAGATTATGATCCGCAAGGAGCTAGTGTAACAATTCTCTTGGCGGATGAAAATATGCGTTTGGCAAAAAATGATGAAGTGGAAGATTGTGTGAGTAGTAAGACTGTTTTAGGTCATTTGGATAAAAGTCATATCACTGTGCATACGTATCCAGAATATCATCCAGAAACAAGCATAGCTACATTTAGAGTGGATATAGATGTTTCTACTTGTGGAGAGATTACACCACTTAGCACACTTGATTATTTAATTGGAAATTTTGATTCTGATATCATAACGATGGATTATCGTGTACGAGGTTTTACTCGTGATGTCAGTGGTAGAAAGTTATTTATGGACCATAAAATAACATCTATTCAAGATTATATTATGCCAGATACTTTATTGAATTATGATGCAATGGATATAAATGTGTATCAGGCTAATTTATTTCATACAAGAATGTTGATTAAAGAACCAGAATTAAGTAATTACTTATTTAATACTGATATTTATGAAATACCACCAAAAACTAGATTGGAAATAAGCAATCGTTTGCGTCGTGAGATGTTAGAGATTTTTAGTGGTACAAATGTTTTTTGATAAATCTTAAATGATTGATTAAAGAAGGTTGGTGAAATTATTGGATAGACAAGCACAAAAGAAAATGCCTGTTTTGGAAGCTTTAGAAAGATTTAAAAAAATGCGTGTAGTACCTTTTGATGTGCCAGGGCATAAAAGAGGTAGAGGTAATAAAGCTTTATTAAATTTTTTAGGCGAAAAATGTTTATCTGTAGATGTAAATTCAATGAAACCATTAGACAATTTATGTCACCCAGTTTCTGTAATCAAAGAGGCTGAGGAATTAGCAGCAGATGCTTTTGGAGCAGAACATGCCTTTTTCATGGTAGGTGGAACAACGTCAGCTGTACAAACGATGATTTTAACAGCATGTAAGCGTGGAGATAAGATTATTTTACCGCGAAATGTTCACCGTAGCGCTATAAATGCGATGATTTTGTGTGGAGCTATTCCAATATATATTAATCCGCAGATGGATAAACAACTTGGTATATCGCTCGGTATGTCAGTTGAGGAAGTAAAAAAAGCTATAAGAGAAAATCCAGATGCTAAAGCAGTTTTAGTAAATAATCCAACATATTATGGTATTTGTTCTAATTTAAAAGAAATTATAAAAGTAGCCCATGAACATAATATGTTAGTTTTGGCTGACGAAGCACATGGAACACATTTTTATTTTAATAAACGATTACCTATAGCAGCTATTCATGCGGGAGCTGATATGGCAGCAGTAAGTATGCATAAATCAGGTGGCTCACTTACACAAAGTTCGTTTTTGCTCACTGGTAAAAATGTAAAAGCAGGTTATGTTCATCAGATTATAAATTTGACACAAACTACAAGTGGTTCATATTTATTGATGTCTAGCCTTGATATTTCTCGTTCTAATTTAGCCGTACATGGCAGTGAAATTTTTGATTTTGTTATAGATTTAGTAGATTATGCACGACAAGAAATCAATAATATCGGTGATTATTATGCTTATGCAGATGAAAAGATAAATGGCGATAGTGTTTTTGATTTTGATACCACTAAATTAGCCATTTATACATTACCTGTAGGTCTTGCTGGTATTGAAGTATATGATTTATTGCGTGATGAATACGATATTCAAGCAGAATTTGGCGATATCGGCAATTTACTTGCTTATGTATCAGTCGGTGATAGAGCAAAAGATATTGAACGCTTAGTAAGTGCGTTAGCAGAAATTCGCAGAAATTATAAAAAAGACCATAAGGGCATGTTAGAAGCTGAATATATCAGCCCTAAAGTAATGTGTGGACCACAAGATGCCTTTTATAGTGAAAAAGTATCTTTACCATTAGATGAAAGCTGTGGTAAAGTATGCAGTGAATTTGTAATGTGTTATCCTCCTGGGATACCGATTTTGGCACCAGGGGAATTAATTACACCAGAGATTTTGGAATATATTCACTATGCTAAAGATAAAGGCTGTTCCATGACAGGCCCTGAAGATATGGAAATAAAACGTTTAAATGTAATTAAGGAGTGATAGATAAATGGATTTATGGTTCAGTGAATTACATACACCGTATGTAAAGTTTTCTATTCAGATTGATAAACAACTTCATTCTGAACAGACTGAGTTTCAGCGTATAGATATTTTTGAGTCTAAAGAATTTGGTCGCATGATGGTATTAGATGGCTATGTAATGCTAACTGAAAAAGATGAATTCATTTATCATGAAATGATAGTGCATGTACCTATGGCAGTACATCCTAATCCAAAGAGAGTACTTATCATTGGTGGTGGCGATGGTGGTACAGCTCGTGAATTATTGCGTTATAAAAATGTAGAGTCAGTGGATTTAGTAGAAATTGATGAGCGTGTTGTGGATATTTCCCGTAAATATTTACCACAGACAGCTTGCAGTTTTGATGATGAACGTTTGCATTGTTATTTTGAAGATGGTTTGAAATTCATTCGCCATTGTAATAATGAATATGATTTAATCATCGTTGATTCTACAGATCCATTTGGCCCTGGGGAAGGTTTATTCACTAAGGAATTTTATGGAAATTGCTATAAAGCATTAAAAGAAGATGGCATTATGGTAAATCAGCATGAAAGTCCATTTTATGATGAAGATGCTTTTGCTATGCAACGCGCCCATCAACGCATTGTAAAATCTTTCCCTATAAGTAGAGTATATCAAGCACATATCCCTACTTATCCATCAGGTCATTGGTTATTTGGCTTTGCGTCCAAAAAGTATCACCCAGTTTTAGATTTTGATGCTAAAAGATGGAATGCTTTAGGTTTGAAAACTCGTTATTATAATGCGAACTTACACAATGCATCATTTGCATTACCAAATTATGTGGAGGAATTAATGGAAGATGTTGAAGAAAAACATTGAGACATTTTTAGGTTGTGATAGAGAATATGATGAAGCGAAAATAGTTTTATTTGGCGCACCATTTGACTCTACAACTTCATATAGACCAGGGACTCGTTTTGCTAGTCGTACTATGAGAGCAGAGTCATATGGTCTTGAAACTTTTAGCCCATATCTTGATTTAGATTTAGAAGATGCCTATGTTTTTGATGGCGGAGATTTAGAACTTCCTTTTGGCAGTGTGGAAAATGCACTAAAAGATATTGAAGATTTTACACGTCAGATTGTAAATGATGGTAAAATTCCACTTATGATCGGTGGCGAACATCTAGTTACTTTAGGCAGTGTACGTGCTGTAGCCGAAAAATATGATGATTTGCATATCATTCATTTTGATGCACATGCTGACCTTCGTGATGATTATTTAGGAGCTAAATTATCTCATGCTACAGTGCTTCATCGTGTATGGGATATCGTTGGCGATAATAAAATTTATCAATTCGGTATCAGAAGTGGTGAACGTGCTGAATTTGCTTGGGGCAAAGAGCATGTACAGACTAGACGTTTTGATTTTGTAGGTTTGGAAGATGTTGTAGAAAAATTAAAAGGAAAACCTGTTTACTTTACAGTGGATTTAGATGTATTAGATGCAGCTGTATTCCCTGGAACTGGTACACCAGAAGCAGGTGGAGTATCTTTTGATGAACTTCGTCGTGCAATGAATTTAGTAGCTAATAAATGCAATGTAGTAGGCTGTGATATGGTAGAATTATCTCCACCATATGACCAAAGTGGTATCTCTACAGCTACTGCTTTAAAATTACTACGTGAATATTTATTGGCTTTAGATTATAATATAAATAATAAATAAATTTTTATAAAAGGGGGAATTTGCCAAATGGGTAAAGCTCTAATTATTGGTTGTGGTGGCGTAGCAAGTGTTACTATCCATAAATGTTGTCAAAATAGTGATGTATTCGAAGAAATCTGTATTGCTAGCCGTACAAAAAGCAAATGTGATGCTTTAAAAGAAAAATTAAGCGGTGGCAAAACAAAAATTACTACAGCTCAAGTAGATGCTGATGATGTAAATCAACTTATTAACTTAATCAATGAATTCAAGCCAGATGTAGTAATTAACTTAGCTCTTCCATATCAAGATTTAACAATCATGGACGCTTGTCTTGCTACTAAAGTTCATTATGTAGATACTGCAAATTATGAACCATTAGATACTGCTAAATTTGAATATAAATGGCAGTGGGCTTATCGTGAACGCTTTGAAAAAGCTGGAATTACTGCACTTTTAGGCAGTGGTTTTGACCCAGGTGTAACAGGCGTATTCTCTGCTTATGCAATGAAACATCATTTTGATGAAATTAACTATATTGATATCTTGGATTGTAATGCAGGTGATCATGGATATCCATTTGCTACAAACTTTAATCCTGAAATCAATATCCGTGAAGTTTCTGCTAATGGTAGCTACTGGGAAGATGGTAAATGGGTAGAAACTAAACCTATGGAAATAAAACGCGTGTACAATTTCCCAGAAATTGGCGAAAAAGACATGTATTTACTTCACCATGAAGAACTTGAATCTTTGGGCTTAAATATCAAAGGTATCAAACGTATTCGTTTCTTCATGACTTTTGGTCAGTCTTATTTAACTCATTTAAAATGTTTAGAAAATGTAGGTATGACTTCTATCGAACCTATCGAATTTGAAGGTCATAAAATTGTGCCACTTCAATTCTTAAAAGCTGTACTTCCAGATCCAGCTAGTCTTGGCCCTCGTACAGTAGGTAAAACAAATATCGGCTGTATTTTCCAAGGTAAAAAAGATGGTAAAGATAAAACATATTATTTATACAATGTTTGCGACCATCAAGAATGCTACAAAGAAGTTGGCTCTCAAGCAATCTCTTATACAACTGGTGTTCCAGCAATGATTGGTGCAATGCTCATCATGAACGGCACATGGAAAAAACCAGGCGTATATAATATTGAAGAATTTGATCCAGATCCATTTATGGACGCTCTTAATAAATGGGGCCTTCCATGGAAAGAAAGCTTCAATCCTGATTTAGTAGAATAAAATATATTTTTAATAAAAATAAGACAGTATGCCATTGGTGTACTGTCTTATTTAAATAAATTGAGATTTTGATTTAGAATTAAAAACAATTTTAAGGAAGTGATTTAGTGAAATTAGAAGAAAAATTACAAAATGTAGCAACTCCTAGTTATGTTATGGACGAGAAAAAACTTCGTGAAAATCTTGAAGTTTTAAAAATGGTACAAGATAGAACAGGTTGTCATATTTTACTTGCTCAAAAAGCTTTTTCCATGTTTTATTTTTATCCTATGATTGGCAAATATCTAAAAGGTGCTACAGCAAGTGGGATTTTTGAAGCTAAATTAGCTCATGAATTCATGAAGGATAAAGAAAATCACATATTTTCCCCAGCATATAAAGAAAAAGATTTTGCTGAAATCGTGGAGATTTGCGACCATATAATTTTTAATTCTTTTAACCAATGGGAAAAATATAAAGATATAGCTTTAGCTAAAGGCAAAGAATGTGGTATTCGCATTAATCCAGAATGTTCTACACAAGAAGGACATGATATTTATGACCCATGTGCCAAAGGTTCTCGCTTAGGTGTTACACTTGATAATTTTGAACCAGAAAAGTTAGAAGGATTGAAAGGGCTTCATTTCCATACACTTTGCGAACAAAATTCTGATGATTTAAAAACTACATTAGATGCTATTGAAGCTAAATTTGGCAAATATCTATATGATTTAAAATGGCTCAATTTTGGTGGTGGTCATCATATCACTCGTGAAGATTATGATATTGAACTTTTAATAAATTGCATTAATCATATGAAAGAAAAATATGATTTAGAAATTTATTTAGAACCTGGTGAAGCTGTGGCATTAAATGCAGGTTATTTAGTCAGTGAAGTCTTAGAGCTTATTCACAATGACATAGATATTGCAATTTTAGATACTTCTGCTGCTTGTCATATGCCTGATGTATTGGAAATGCCATATAGACCAAATGTAATTAATTCAGGAAAACCAAATGAAAAAGCATATACTTACCGTTTTGGTGGCCCTACTTGTCTTGCAGGTGATATCATAGGGGAATATTCTTTTGATAAACCTTTAAAAGTTGGCGATAAAATTATTTTCTGCGATATGGCTATTTATTCCATGGTAAAAAATAATACCTTCAATGGTATGCCACTTCCAGATATTGCTGTTTTACATGAAGATGATACTATTGAAGTAGTAAAATCTTTTGGTTATGAAGATTTTAAAATGAGATTATCTTAAATTATTAATCATAAATTTAGTTATATCTTATAATATTTAATGAAATAAAGATTATTTAGGTTGATTTATTTAGCTTAAATAATCTTTATTTTTGTTTGATTTATAGTTTGATATGGCAGTTAATTTAGCAACAATATTTTATAAACATGGCTTTTGCGGTATAATATCTTTATATTATTTGAATAAGGGAGGGTTATTATGTCGAAAAAAACACAGGCTACATTGGTTTTAGTTATCATGTTTTTGGGATTTATTGCTACATATAAATTAGATTCTTTTTGGGGCTTATTGCTAAATCATGGATTTTTGGCTGCCTTAATCGGTGGTTTAGCGGATTGGTTTGCAGTTACAGCTCTATTTAGAAAACCACTGGGCTTTATCTCTTATCGTACAGAGATATTACCTCGTAATCGTGAACGTATCATGGACGAGATAGTAAAATTTATCGGTAGAGATTTATTAAATCCAGAATACATCATTAATAATATTAAAAATTATAATATGGCAATGATGGTAGTAGAGTACGCTCAAAGAGGTGGCAAAGAAAAAGCCAAAGTAGCATTAAAAGAATTAGTTATGCAGGTAATTAATTCACTTGATACGAAAAAAGTAGGTTATTCATTGGCAAGTGCCTTGAAGAGTCGTCGTAAGAATTTTAATATAGCAAGGATTATCATTCAATTTTTACTAGATTTTATCAAGACACCAGCAGGGGATAAATGTATAGACCATATCATAAAAATGGTTAGAGCTACAGTGCCTGAATTGTTGGCAAAGGATTTCATGCATAAACTAATTGACGATAATGTAAGCATTATCAAAGAAAAATATGTAAAAGATAGTCAAAAACGTAGTTTTATGTTTGAAATGATGGATTTATCTAGTGAAAATTTGACGCAAAAGTTAAATAAAAAATTAGATGAATATACGAATTTATTACTGGATTATGACAGTAAAGAACGTGAGCATTTAAAAACTTTACTTGCAGAAAAAATAGAAATTCTAGGCAGTAGAAATGGCTATAAGCAAAAAGTTGCTCAATTAGAACATTACTTTTTCGTAAAGAAATTTGATTTTAGCGATAATTTAGTGTCTTTAATTGATAATTTCTGTCAAAATAGCGAAAATAGAGAACAATTATGGAAGCAGATTGAAGATTATCTAGATAATCTTATTGCTAAATTAGCTGTAGATGATGAAATGCAGGCTAAATTAAATAAGTTTTTCATTAATACAATAACGAAGATAATTCAAAATAATTCACAATGGGGCTTAGATTATATTAAAGATGAATTGATGAAGTATTCACAGCAAGAATTTGTCGATTTAGTAGAAAAACGTGTTGGTGATGACCTTCAAATGATACGTATAAACGGTTCTGTAGTTGGTGCTATTGCTGGTATGGGATTATATGTAATATCCTTTGTTGTGGAAAGGATGTGCGGATAATGGATAGATTTAATAGAGCAGATAAAACATTATGTGTATTATTTGTTTGTTTTTTAGTAATTTTAGCTTTAAGAACTTTATATCCACAATATATTATTTTCGAATTGTTATTATTTTGCAGTGAAGCGAGTTTAGTTGGTGGGATTGCGGACTGGTTTGCAGTTACAGCTTTATTTAAAAAGCCACTAGGATTTCCTTTTCATACAGCTATATTGCCAAGACGTAGAGATGCCTTTATAAATTCTTGCGTGAGAATGTTGCAGACAGAATTTTTATCTAAGCGCAAAATTTATAGACGTATATGCAATGCTGATTTATTATCATGGGGCTTAAATTGGGCTAAAAATCCTGATAATAAAAAATATATATTAAATGAAGTTATGCAGTTTTTAGTGAAAAAAATCGCTGAAATAGATACTGCTAAAGTAGCACAAAAAAACAGTGAAAAAATAGCTCAGCTTATTTTAAAAGAGTCTATGGGTGATTTATCACATAATTTAATGGGCATATTGCTCAAAAGTGAAAATAGTCAGCTCGCTGTAGATAAAGGTATAAATTTCTTGAAAGGATATTTTTCAGGAAGAGAAGGAAAAGCAAGAATAGATGCTTTTCTTGAAAATTATCAAAAGCAATATGAAAGTGGTCTAGGCGGTCTGATGTTATCTTTGGCTTTAGCGACAAATACTTTAGACCCAGATGAATTGTCTTTGATAATTCATGAACGTATTTTAGATTTATTAGATGATGTCAGCGATAAAGATGGCGAATTATATGCAAATCTCATAAATTTATATGAAGAAGCTTTGATGAATATTCGCGATGATGAAAATTGGGTTGATAGCTTGAATACTTTGTGTGATAGTTTTGTGGAAATGGGCATTGTGGAAAAAATTCTACAAAATTCTTTGCGCAATTTTTGTGAATATCTATTAGCTAATAATAATAGAGAGAATAAGCTTTATCAGACAATAGAACAGATTTTAAGTGAAGAAATAGATAGATGTATCGAAAAATTAAATACAAATAATGAATTTAAATCAAAAATAAATCGTTTTGTATTAGATGTTGTTCATCGTAGTGCTTTAAAAGGTGAAGATGTAATCTTAGAATTAGCACGTAAATTTTTAGAAGGATTAACAGATAAGCAATTAAATGAGTTAGTGTACGATAAAGTCGAAACAGATATGATATGGATACGTTTAAACGGCTCTATCGTTGGCGGTATCATAGGCTTTTTTGCTTTTTGGTTATTGCAATTAGTGAACAATTAGGAGGAATTAATTTTGCAACAGGCAGAAATTCCCAAGAGTATTAATAATTGGCTATTGATGTTAAGTCCTTATCAAGTTTTAGTTGTTTCGTTTTTGGGCTTAATATTAGTAGGTGCATTTTTATTGATGTTACCTATAGCATCTAATGATGGTAGCAGTCTATCATTTATAGATGCTTTATTTACTGCAACATCAGCTGTATGTGTTACGGGTTTAATTGTGGTAGATACTGGTCAATATTTTTCTATATTTGGGCAATTAGTAATTATTATGTTGATTCAAATTGGCGGTTTTGGTGTAATGACAATGACGACAGTATTTGCCTTGATTTTGGGAAAGCGTATTCAGCTTAGAAGTAGGTTAATAGCTCAAGAATCATTGAACAGGTTGACTGTTGGGGGCGTTGTAAAATTAATTAAATTATTGGTAAAGACCACTTTATGTATTGAATTTTTAGGTGGCGTACTACTATCTTTTCGCCTATATCCTGATTATGGATTACATGGGATATATATGGCGTTTTGGCATTCTATATCGGCGTTTTGTAATGCTGGTTTTGATATTTTTGGCGGTACTAATATTTTTAAATATAATACTGACCCTTTATTTTGTTTAGTCATCGCTTTTTTGATTATATTAGGCGGTATTGGTTATGGTGTAACAGTAGAACTTTACCAAAAACATAATTGGAAGATGTTTTCTTTGCATGCTAAAGTTGCTTTATTGACGACTTTGATTTTATTGGTAATTGGTACGATAGTATTATTCTTTTTAGAATATAATAATGAAAATACGATTGGTAATTGGGATTGGTGGCATAAGTTAATAGGGACGTTTTTTTTATCTACAACTTCACGTACAGCAGGATATACTTTGATGGATACAGGAGCATTACATGAAGCCTCATTGTTTTTTATCATCATTTTGATGTTTTTAGGGGCGTCTCCTGGTTCTACTGGTGGTGGGATAAAAACTACAACTTTTGCGATAATTTTTGCGACAGTTACCTCTATAATTCGTGGCAATGAAGAAGTTACATTGTTTAAAAGACGTATCGAACATGATTTAATTGTAAAGTCTTTGGCTATTTTTTATATAGCAGCAGCTTTAGTAGTTTTAGGAACAATGTTTTTATGTTTAACAGAAGATTTTCCATTTATAAAAATACTATTTGAAGTTACATCAGCATTGGCTACTGTAGGTTTATCCACAGGGATTACTTCTAGTTTGACTATTTATGGTAAGTCCATATTAATTTTAATAATGTTTATTGGTCGTTTAGGAGTACTTACATTTTTGATGGCTATTGCTATGCGCAATCGAAAAAAAGTTAAAATAGGATATCCTTCAGAGCGTATTGGGGTAGGTTGATTAATAAGTTTTAGGTTTAAATAAAATGATGAAATATATTAGAAAATTAAATCCATACCAGATTGTTTTATGTAGTTATGGGATAATAATATTGACTGGTACTATGTTGTTGATGTTGCCGATTACAGTGGTAGATATAAAGCCTTTGAGCTTTGTTGATGCATTATTTATGTCAGCGTCAGCAGTATGTGTATCGGGTGTTTCCATATTTAGTTTAGGTGATAATTTTTCTGTATTTGGGCAAATAATAATTATTATTTTGGTGCAAATTGGAGCTTTAGGAATTATGACTATCACTACTATTTTGGCAGTGGTGATGGGTAAACGCATTCAACTTCGAGATAGATTATTAATTCAAGAGTCATTGCAAAGATGGTCAGTGGCAGGAGTGGTGCGACTTGTAATCAGTATTGTGAAAATGACTGTTGCTTTTGAATTTATCGGTGGAGTTGTTTTAACAATTATTTTTTGTCAAGATTATAGTGTAGGCACAGCTATTTATTTTGGTTTTTGGCATTCGATATCAGCTTTTTGTAATGCAGGTTTTGATATTTTAGGTGGAAGCAATTTTGCAAATTATATTTTTCACCCATTTTTTAATCTGATATTATTGATAGAAGTTGTTTGTGGCGGATTAGGTTTTGCTGTTTTACTAGATATATATCAAAAACGCAAATGGCAAAAATTAAGTATTAATAGCAAACTTGTACTTGTTACTACTGGTTTTTTAATTCTTATTGGCAGTGTATTTATTTTCGTCTTAGAATATGGAAATCAAAATACTTTAGGCGATTTAGGTTTATTTGATAAAGTTATGGTAAGTACTTTCATGGCTTCAATGGCTAGAACATCAGGATTTTCAATGCTCGATATTGGTTCATTGACAGAACCTAGTTTATTGTTGATTATGTTTTTGATGTTTATTGGCGGTTCACCAGCTTCAACAGGTGGCGGTATTAAAACTACTACTATAGCTGTTATCTTTGCAGCTATTTGGTCGCTCATTCGCGGTCGTGAAGATGTTGTTATCTTTGAGCGTACTGTACCACCGATTGTCATTTTCCGTGCGATGAGTATTTTCTTTGTCAGTGCGATTGTCGTATTTTTGATGTCAATGTTTTTATGTTTGACAGAAGATATTGCTTTGTCTAAAATCTTATTTGAGTCTGTATCTATGTTCGCTACTGTAGGTTTGCCTACGGGCACGATAAATGAAATGGACGCTTCTAGTAGAATTGTAATTATTTTTGTAATGTTGATGGGACGAATTGGTATTATTTCTTTTGCGATGGCACTTGTTATTCGCAAGAAGAAAAATAAAATTCGCTATCCTGAAGATAAATTTATTATTGGTTAAGGAGAATTTTTGCATGGGTCTTAGTGTTAAAATACCAGGTTCTTGTGGCGAGTTAGTACAAGGCATGATTGATGATATACCTTTTTTAGTTACTTGTCCTATTTCAATGTATACCAAGGCGAGTATAACAAAATATTTTTCTTATTTACCATATAAAGCTCGTTTGGCACGCAATAAAACGCTTGATTATCTGGGCACTAAATCTTATGCAAAATTTTGTTTGACTACAGAATTGTTGACAGGAAAGGGCATGGCTTCAAGTAGTGCAGATATTGCAAGTATTTGTCAGTTGACAGCTCTTTCTTGTAAACGGATATTATCTCAAGATGAAATATCAAAGATTGCAACAAGTATTGAGCCAACTGATGGTATTTTTTGTAAAGGCATTGTCAGATATAATCATTTGAATGGTCAAGTTTTAGAGCATTTAGGGTTAGCACCAAAGATTAGGATATTGATGTTTGATTGCGGTGGCAAGGTCGATACTTTATCTTTTAATCGTCGCAAGGATTTAAAACGATTGTATCAAGAAAATGAAAATACAATTAAAGAAGCTTTAGATTATTTGCGTTTAGGATTTAAAGAGAAAAATAATAGATATATCGGCAAAGCTTGCGTTATGAGTGCGTATGCAAATCAGAAAATATTATATAAAAAGCAATTAGAAGATATCATGATAATATCCGAAGATTATCAGGCAATAGGTGTAAATGTTGCTCACAGTGGTACTGTCATTGGTGTATTATTTGATGATAATTGTGAGGAAAGTTTAATTGAAGAATGTAAACAAAAAATATTAAGTGAATGTTTTGATTTACATTATTTAAATTTAGTAAAAATGATTTCTGGTGGAATTGTCATAGAAAGAGAGTAAATTATGCAAAAGTTTGAGCATGGCGGAGATTTAAAAAAAATAATGGCACAAGAAAATTTAGATAAAATTATAGATTTCAGTGCCAATATAAATCCATATGGATTATCTAAAAATATAAAAAAAGCGATTGTTGACCATATTGATGATATAATTCATTATCCAGAGCCAGATGCAAGAGAGCTTTGTGGTAAAATCGCCGAAAATTATGGTATCAGTGCAGATAAAATTATCGTAGGTAATGGCGCAGTAGAATTATTATATATACTTTGCCATATATTAAAGCCTAAAAATGCATTGATTGTATCTCCAGGTTTTAGTGAATATGAAAGAGCAGCCAAAGCTTCTGGAGCGAATATAAATTATGTAATGTTATCTGAAAAACAGGAATTTAATTCTCCTATGCGAGACTTAATTGTGAATATAAAAGGCAACGATATTTTATTTATCGGCAATCCTAATAATCCTACAGGTACATTATTTACTGTAGAAGATATGGAACTTTTGATTGAACATGCTGAAAATAATGGCTGTTTTGTAGTTGTTGATGAGTCTTTTATGGATTTTATCAAAACAAGTGAAGCTTTTTCCGTACTTCCTTTAGTGGAAAAATATCATAATTTATTTGTATTGCATTCTTTGACTAAATTTTATGCATTACCAGGACTTCGCTTAGGTTTTGCAGCTACAGACCATGAAGTTTTAGACCCACTTTATCAGGCGAAAGACCCATGGAATGTGAATTCTTTAGCACAGATTGCAGGTATGGTAGCTTTAGAGGATAAAGTATATCAGCGTCGCAGTAGAACATATACAAGAACAGAGATAAATTATCTTTATGAAGAACTAGAAACTTTTGATAAGTTGAAAGTATATGAGCCAACTGTTAATTTTATTTTAGTGAATATAGAAAAAACAAATATGACAGCTAATGAGTTAAAAGCAAAATTATTAGAATATGGTATAGCTATTCGCAATTGTGAAAACTATCCAGGATTAAATGAGTATTTCGTGCGTTTTGCAGTGCGAACTCGTGAGGAAAATGATGAATTAATTGATGCTTTAACAGAGATTTTAGCTTAAAAAAAGTGTCTACTAAATTATATTTTGCCGTGAAGATAAAATATAATAAGTAGACACTTTCTTTATTTTGTAGCATAAAGTGAATTTGCCTGGCGTGTTTTGATATTTAAATGTTGATATAGATATTGATAAGCATTATGGACTTCTTGTGGTATATCTACATGAGCGATAAAATTTTTACCTTGAGGGCCATAACCGTTGATATTATCTGTAAGACGAGGAATTTCTCCCATGAGTAACTCAATATATTTATCAATATTCCACATTTGCCAGATATTATTTTGTTCTAAACATAATTTATCATTTTGAACAGTGAAATGAACTTTATATATGGCATAATTAATTAAAGCGGTATCACAAGGACAATATTTTCTAAAACCTGCGTCCATGCGATTTTGCATAGTAGCATCTTGCATAAAAATGATGGATTTGGGCTTTAAATCTAGATTTTTTAAAAGTTCTAGAGCATTAGTGATATTATTACCGCAGTTGGTAGATTTAGTTTCTAATAAACAATCTGTAATATTGTATTTATTTTTTAGATAAAGGGCAAAAATTTCTGCTTCTGATTTTATGGAAATATCTATATCGGCTAGAGATGATTGCATTTTTTGGCGGAGTGCTTCTGTAGTATGACCAGCACCGCCGACTAAAAGATAAT
Source organism: Megamonas sp. (assembly GCF_986095205.1). Lineage (NCBI taxonomy): Bacteria > Bacillati > Bacillota > Negativicutes > Selenomonadales > Selenomonadaceae > Megamonas > Megamonas sp. The sequence goes on from NZ_CFQVBI010000001.1 coordinate 31,233, forward strand.
TTTTAGCTATATTTTGTTGATGAGCTTTAGCAAATACATCAGCACCTTCAGGAATAGAGCCACCGAATAAAATTAACAAATCGGCTTGATTTATTTTGTATTTTTCTTGTAATTCATTGGGAGATAGTGCCGTTAAATCTCTTTTAGCTAAAAAATCAATGAGAATATTTAAATTTTTGGCGATAAGTGTATTCATAAAATAACATTCCTTTAATAAGTAATATCTTCGTCAGGTTGTTGACCGTCGTGAGCTTTCCAAACACATTCTGTCATTTTGAAATCAGTAAATGTAGCTTTAAATGAAGAATTTTCTGGGCTACAAGCATAAATGCCAAATTGGATATCACCAGAAGCTTCCCAAAGATGACATATGCGCATTTGATTATAATTTATGCCATTAAGAGAATATTCTATGCGAAAATCATCTTTTCGGCGACTCAATCTATACCAAATGGATTTTATAGAACTATCAATAACAGTTGTCGCCCAATCAGAATATCCTTTATTAGTAACAACACTACCCAAATGTTGAATATCTTCATTTTCATATTCAACGGAAGCTTTGAGCCAGTTTTCGCTATCTAAATATAAGACGATACCGCATTGGTCAAATCGGACTTTGCTATCAAAATCTGTCTTAACAGTAAATGAAAAGAATTCTTCATTTGTACTCATTTGTAGCACAGGAGCATTATCATTTCTGAAGTGATAATATGTTCTTTGCCATAAATCAGTATGAGGTGAAGTTATGATTTCGATTTTATCTTTAGTTATACTAAATGATAAAGGTTTACGAGTCCAATGTAGCTTATCTACATCAAAAAACATAGTAACATCTCCTTTATTTTGGTGTATATATATTATTTTAATTTTATATATGTATCTTGTGAAGGCAAAAAAAAACCGATAGGGAGAGAAACCTATCGGAGAGCAAAAACTTATATAACTTTATTGAGTTATGTATATAGTATAATCTGATTAGATTAAAATATGATTAAAGTACAGATTAAAAATAGATTAAATTTAAATTAAAATAAATATTATAATAAATAGATAATATCTTATAAGTATATTATTTTGATAGGAATTTTAGAAATGAGAAAAAAGAATAACTCTTGACATTGAGATATTGCTTTATTATAATGAAGACATCATAAAGATATATGTAAAAGTAATGCGAAAGACATGATTGAAGAATTATATGTTTACAGAGAGAGAAGTCGAGGCTGGAAACTTCTTAAGCATACTCTTTGATTACCACTTTCAAACTGCAAAGCTGAACTATAAATTTAGATTTATTTATTAAGTTTTGCCGGAGAAATTCCGTTATCATTTTTGAGTTGGTCATATTTTATGGCAAACAGGGTGGAACCGCGAACTACAAGCCTCGTCCCTAGTTTTGGGATGGAGGCTTTTTATTTTTTTAGGAGGTTAATAAAATGGCAAATATCACATTAAAAGATGGTGCTGTTCGTGAAGTAGCTGAAGGCACTACTGTTCTTGATTTTGTAAAATCCTTTAGTAATTCTTTAGCAAAAAAAGCTTTAGCTTGTAAAATTGATGGAGAAACTAAAGATTTAATGACTGTTATAGATGGAGATCATCAAGTAGAAATTTTAACTTTTGAAGATGAAGATGGTCGTTGGGCACTTCGTCATAGTGCTTCTCATATTTTAGCTCAAGCTGTAAAACGTCTTTATGGCGATAAAAATGTAAAACTTGCAATTGGTCCTGCAATTGACAATGGTTTTTACTATGATTTTGATATGGATCATCAGCTTAGCACTGAAGATTTAGCAAAAATCGAAAAAGAAATGAAAAAAATTGTTAAAGAAAATTTAGCAATTGTACGTAAAGAAGTTACTCGTCAGGAAGCACTTGATTTCTTCAATGCTGAAGGCGAAAGCTATAAAGTAGAATTAATCAATGATTTACCAGAAGATGCAATGATCACTATGTATAGCCAAGGTGAATTCACTGACCTTTGTGCAGGTCCACACGTAGTATCTACAGGTAAAGTAAAAGCTATTAAATTACAATCTGTTGCTGGTGCTTATTGGCGCGGTAGCGAAAAAAATAAAATGCTTCAACGTGTATATGGTACAGCATTTGAAAAACAAGCTGATTTAGATGCTTACTTAAAAATGCTTGAAGAAGCTGCTAAACGTGATCACCGCAAACTCGGTAAAGAACTCGATTTATTCAGCTTACATGAAGAAGGTCCAGGCTTCCCATTCTTCCATCCAAATGGTATGGTAATCAGAAACGAACTCATCAACTACTGGCGTGAAGTTCATCGTCAATTTGGTTATCAGGAAATTAAAACTCCAATGATTATGAACCGTAAACTTTGGGAAACTTCTGGTCACTGGGATCATTATAAAGAAAATATGTACTTCACAAAAATTGATGGTGAAGATTATGCGATTAAACCAATGAACTGCCCAGGTGGTATGCTTGTTTATTTAACACAGCAACACAGCTATCGTGATTTACCACTTCGCCTTGGTGAACTTGGTCTTGTACATCGTCATGAATTATCTGGTGCATTACATGGTTTAATGCGTGTACGTAACTTCACTCAAGATGATGCTCATATCTTTATGTTACCTAGCCAGATTGAAGATGAAATCCAAAGAGTTATTGACTTATTTGATAAAGTTTATAGCACATTTGGTTTAACTTATCATGCAGAACTCAGCACACGTCCTGAAGACTCCATGGGTTCTGATGAAGTTTGGGAAACTGCAACTAATGCACTTAGAAATGCACTTGAACATCGTGGTCTTAAATATGTTATCAACGAAGGCGATGGCGCTTTCTATGGTCCAAAAATCGACTTCCATTTAACTGACTCTATTGGTCGTACTTGGCAGTGTGGTACAATTCAGCTTGATATGTTAATGCCTGAAAAATTCGACCTCACTTATATCGGTGAAGATGGTCAGAAACATCGTCCAGTAATGATTCACCGTGTAGTATACGGAAGTATCGAACGCTTTATCGGTATTTTAATTGAAAACTATGCTGGTGCATTCCCAGTATGGCTCGCTCCTGTACAGGTTAAAATCTTACCTATCAGCGATAAATATGTTGATTATGCTTATGAAATCAAACGCAAAATGTTTGACCTCGGCATTCGTGTAGAAGTTGATGACCGCAATGAAAAAATCGGTTACAAAATCCGTGAAGCTCAAGTTAAAAAAGTTCCATACAGCATTATCGTAGGTGAATCCGAATTAGAAAATAAAAATATTTCTGTTCGTAAACGTCGTGAAAAAGATACTGTTACTATGGATACTGATGAATTTATCAACAATCTTCTTGAAGAAATTAAAACAAAAGCTCAGTAATCAATAAAAATAAAAGCTCTTAATAGTTTTTGAACTGCACCCCAAAAGTTGGACACAAAACAACTTTTGGAGGTGCAGTTTTTTTATGACTAAATACTCAAATGAATTTAAA
>NZ_CFQVBI010000002.1:0-95949 GCF_986095205.1 Megamonas sp.
CTTTTTACCGTTCCATTCAAATACTTTAAGTCCTTGTCTACGAGCTTCTGCGAAAGCTGAACTAAAAGATTGTTTTTTAGTTACTTCGCTAGCTAATTGAGTACCATACTTTTTACCGTTCCATTCAAATACTTTAAGTCCTTGTCTACGAGCTTCTGCGAAAGCTGAACTAAAAGATTGTTTTTTAGGTTTACTTACTTCCTTCTTAACAGGTTCTTCTCTTTTAATAGGTTTTAATTCACTATTAAGAGAAGGCATAGAAGGAATATTATTACCATTGTATTGATAATTAGGATTACTACGAGCTTCTCTTAAACTACGAATAGCTCTTCCTTCATTTTTTCCATAATATCTTCCTAAAAGACTTGGATAAATTTTACGAATACCACCGTTTTTCATCTTACTGTTATTTTTAGTACCATCATCATTAAGATTGTTTTTATCCTTAAATTCTTCTTGTGCATTAAATACTTTAGAAGGTTCTGCACCTTTCTGAACTAGTTCAGCAGGACTATTACCATTAAGTATTGGTTGAGCACTGAATACTTTAAGTTGTTTAGGAGTAATCTGAACTACTTCATCTCCTTCTGCTTCAATAGAGTTTTTGCCTTTACCAATAACAATACCACCAGTATCATGCTTACGACCTTTAAGAAGAAACGTATTCTTCTTGATAGGCACAGCTGTACCACCACGACTAACGATTGGTGTCAATCCTTTACGGGGGGTATCACCGCCGACTCTCATTAGTTGGTTTCTTATATCGGCATAAGTATCGTTATCAACAGCTGTTTGCTGTGTCATATAAGCTGCTCGTTGTTGATACTCTTGCTTCTTGACAAGACGACGTTGTTCTTCTTCTTGTCTTTTCTGCTTTTGACTATTCAGTATTCCACCGATTAGTTGAGTACCAACAGATATGGCAGCACCGATAAATGCTTTCGGTCTTCGATTAATTCTTTGTACCATTATTCTCTGTATTTATTAATAAAACATTCTATATTACTAAGAGTAACTGCAACATCAGTCTCTTTAATAATGAAGCGAATACCAATATACTTACCATTAATAAGACTGTCTTGTTTCTTATATGGTTTACCAGCAGTTATTATATTAACTTGATTCTCGTCAAGTATTACAATATTGTAATTACCAGTAATTCTATCTATTGGTTCTAGTTCTTCAACTCCTTTTATCAAACTACGGAAGTAATTGAAGTTCCATTTACCTTGCTCGTAGTATGGCTTAGTCATATTCTTTTCATTACGACTAGTTGTTGAAACGTCCCATTCAGTTGAGATACCTGTGTTCGTAAATATAAGAATTTTATTCCCACTATAATTAATATTGTTTGTCTTTTTTAAGTCGTAAGTTATGTAATTAAGTAACTTAATCGTATCGAACTCTAAGTTAAATACTACATCTACTACTGCACAACCAACAGCTTCACTAATATAAAATGGATTCTTGTTATCATCTATTGTACAATACTCGTAATTAAGATATGGATATAATAGTTCTCCATTTATTTTAGGACTACCATTCTTATATATTACTTTTGGAGTACTATCTGGTATTTGATATAGTTCTGTCTTAGTATTGAAGTACTTACCAGAATAATTATGAGTACTTATCCAATTATTAGCAGCTAAAGAATAGGAGAATGTGAAGACCTTTTCCTCCCCCGTAAAGGAGCAGATAAGCCGATTAGATTCTTTGTCCATTCCTATATTAACAATAGTATTCTTATTAACGTATTTATCTAATACACTCTGAATACCAATAGTAATATCATTTAGTTGTTTATCATCGAATCTATATAACTTACGTTTGCTCTTATCAAAGAATACGTAACCAACTTCATTACAAGTAAATGCTCCAAAGTCTTGTAGTCCACCATATCCTTTCTCACTAGTAAATACTTCTTGATATTCAGTATCGAAAGCATCTGGCATATACATCTGTACATCTTTGTCTTTAGTAGCAAGAGTAGAATCACGATTAAAGATAAACATTGAATGTTCACAATGAGCAATAAGATAAACACCAGTTCCTAGTATATTAATGATGTTACCTTTGTTCTCGCTAATTATCTTATATCCATCAGCAGGAAACTGTCTCCAAGCATTATTAGTAGATTCAGATTGAAGAACATTACTTCTACGAATAAAGTTGCCGTAGACTTCTACTTGATTAGCTACCGCATTAGGATTATAAGCATTTATATTAGGTCTCGCATAATCAACATATATACTAGATACTTCGTATAACCCATAGAGAATAGACGCAGTTAATTGTCTATTAGATATATTCACAAAGTTACCAGCATCTCCTCTAGCATAAGTAAAGTAAGTATCTTCTATCTTTCCTACTTTAATCTTAGCACTTGGTAAGTAAGTAAGTTGTTTATAACATCTGACTGCATTAATGTGCATTATATCTCTAATAGCATTATCAATAGTTTCTAGTCCTACTGCTGTTCTATATATACCGTAGAACTTTCTATCTACCGAACCATATACAGGTTGCCAATCTCCTGAATAAGTAACTCCTGCATTATCAAATATTATAATAGCAGAATCCATACTAATATATCCAGTAACATTTTGTCTCATTCCATTTTCGCCATACTCGTAACCTACTAATGGAAGAGGTTCGCCATCTACATATTTGTTCTGCCCTAGACGTATTAGTTTAACTCCTTCTTTCTTAGTATATATTTCTTGATTAATATAAAGAAGTCTACCTCTAGTAAGTAATTTAGTAGTGGTTGTTCCTTCTGTAAGTATAATAGTAGAGATTAATTGTCCTGCACTACTATAAGGAATTCCAATTTTAAAATACTGACCAGCATTATTTGCAACAATCTTAGAAGTTATTCCAATTTGTGGTGTACTATTAGCTGCATAAAAATCAGAGCTATTTACATGACTATATTCTCTAATAGAATTATTAGCACAATCTTTAACTATATAAGCATTAATAGTATCTCTATTATTAGCTGTTTGTTCATCTCTAGTTTGAAAACTAAGAGTTCCAAGACTAACAAATACATTTGGAGTTCCACTCTTTTTTAGAACATATATATCGTCTGAATAGAATTGATAACTACTAGAGTATACAGCTAGATTATTAAAACTAGATTCTCTAAGAACATCATTGCTAAAACCTTCATCTCTATGTTGGTCTACTATACCATCGCAAATAAGAATACTATCTATTTCTTCATAGCTAATAAAGTAACCTACGAATCCTTCATACATAGGTATGTTCTTAAAAGTAAAGTTTCCTTTTACTTGATGTGGAGTTCTGAATAATCTATCTCCTTTGTTATTAGTAAATGGACATAAGAACTTCATTCCGTAGTATGGACTAGCACTAGCAGTACTTCCATCCATAAACCGTGGGTCAAGATTAAACCAATAGTAATCTATCTTAGCCTCTTCTGCCATTTGAATAAGACTAAGTTTATCCATAATAGTAGTCTCATACCATCCTGGATAATCCTTTTTAGCTTGTTCAATAGCAGCCTTTACATCAGACACTTTAGTATCATCATAACAATCCATCATAATATCGACATCTTTATTAATCGAAGTATTATAATATCTACCTATAACAATTTGTACTGGGTCTTTTACCCAAAAACCATTATTAGTATCTTTATGACGATAATTGTTATTTTCTATAAGAATACCATCAGTATAACTTCCATCAGGATAAACATAATGAATATAGAATCTATAAACTTCATCTTCAATAGGTTTTGGAACACCTATAACAGTTTCTTTTCCAGAATCATCTTTTAATTTATTTCCATGATTGTCTGTTTCATTCCAAACACCAACTTTAATTCCACTAGTATCGAAACTATCAATATCTAGCTTTCTACTTTCTTCTTTATAATTAGCAACATATAATCTATTATTATAGTTACACATTGTTTTGATATTATAAAGATTAAAGTTGTTAGCAGACACTAATACTTCATCAACAGACATTTGAGTCTTACCAGAACGAATACCATATATATCATATTTGTTTTCTTCGTTGAATTGGTAACTACCTAAGTTATAGGCTTCTGTTCCATCTTTATAAGTACAAACATAAGCTATCTGAAAAGATTTAAACTTATTAGTAGTCTTATTAACCATCTCTAACTTAGCATAGATATAAGACTGTGCGTAATCAGTATCTTCCCTTGAATAATCATATAGTTCGTAAGTAGCTGTAATATGAGTAGGTACAGAAACCATTGCTGGCACTTTAACTCCTTCAATAGTTACAGAAGACACAATCTCTTTACTTAATTCATTAGATAGATAAATTACAACTCCTAAATCTCTCCAACTAGTATATTCATTATCTGTTATTTCATATCTAATAAATAACAAGTAAGTTCCCATTCTCATTCTTCCACCAGCCATCTGTCCGTAATCAGTTACAGTAACTTGCGGAATATTAGGATTAAGAGTAAAGATATTATCTGAACCTAAATCAGCATTATTAAGATTTATAACTTTTAGTGGCACATCTTCTCTAGGATTACGTTCACTAATAGCTATGATTAAGTCTCCACGAACATTATACGTATAAGTTCCAAATACTTCTCCACCGTACCATTCCCATGAAGCAGCTACTTTAATAGTCTCACCAGTAAACTCATTATATCTAAATATTTCATTGGCATTAGTAAAGATAACAAGTTCAGTAGCACAAGGCACAATACCAACAATGGTATTATCAAACGTAGCAATAGTTTCTAAAGACTTTTCATTCTGGATAGAATTGCCATCTTTAGAAACTACTATATTAGAAGCATGAGTTATAGAACCATTCTTTATAAATTCTAACCCATCATCTTTATTTAATTCTTTAACTATTTCCATTAGTCTCTAGGTCTAAATGTTGAATTATAAAAGAATGACGCCCAACCTTTATAAGCGTTAACATCTTGGTTTTCATTAATAACAGAAGCTCTAGCTCTGTCACGAGAATCTCTCCATAACAAATATGGATTAACTGGCATAGCACCTTGTAGAGAATATACTTGATGTTTAAGTCCTCTACTTAGTAACTTCCACATACAAAACCATTCAAGAGCTTCGATAAGTTTTCCGTTATCAGGTATAACAGGAATATTACAATGAAAAGTATCACTATATACAGTCTTAACTGTAAGATAGGATACTTTAACAACATCTGTATCAAAGTTTAATTGAATAGCATTAGCATCTCGAAGATATACATAATTCTTTCCTTCGTAACCTTCGAGGTCAATCTCAACAGTACGTTTACTTTCACGTTCTCTAGCTCTTTCTCTATCTTGAACGAAATGTTCAGTAGTACCGGAAGAGCAAGAGCATTTACCCTTCTTTAAGGGGGAAATCTCGCAACCCTCAACATAAACTTTAAAAGCATTCATACAACATGGGAAATAAGCAACTCTATCAACAACATCAATAGTAGTTTCTTTTTCTTCATATTGAAGAATACCCATCTCATTCATAGCATCTATACACCAAGCACCCACTCTAGGTATATAATCGCTATTCATAATATTGAAATCATTATCAAGTCTTGCGATAATAGTTTCTACGGAAAATAGCTCTTTGTTCATTATTTCTAATATATTTTATAGTGTAACTTGGGTCAAACTTATTAATTAAAGAAAGACGATTATTAATATCAGTATCGACATTAATAATATCTTCAACAGTCTTACATTCAGATAGTATATCGTCGTTACTACGCTTCATGTGAAGATTAGTTCCATAGAATTTAAACAATGGTCTATTCTTAATTGTACCATCAATCATAAGTAACTTACAATAATAAGGATTATCAAGATACTCCACATATTTAACTCCTTCGTATTTCTCACCTCTTAGTAAGGCTGCTGCATGGTCTTTCTTATTATAAGGAATAAGCCCTTGTGCAAGAAGATTTCTTTTGTTTAGTTCTGTTTTATAATAGTCAATTACTTTTTTGAACTTAACAACTTTTCCATCAGCAGTGGTAAAACTATCTCTAACTATAACTCTTTCTATTATAAGACAACCAAGTCTCTTTTCAAACTTATAAACTTTTCCTCTTAGAACTTCTTTAGATACTTCTCTAAAGAATAACTTGCAATAGGCTTCGTATTGAGGACGAGTAATGTTCTTACGATGTTTAATTCTCTGCTGTCTTATCTCATATTCTTTTATTTTACGAAGTACTCTAAAGTATTGTTTTAAGTTACGATATATATTACCGTATCTTAATTGTTTAGAAGAATCGAATTTGACGAACTTAGCATCTATTGCTGTCTCCATCTTTCTATCAATATCTAGTTCGTCAGTATTCCATTCCCAATAGTTATAGACACATACATCAAATATAGCTTCAATAGCATTTCTATTCTGTTCAATAGAATATTTGATTTTATATAATAAAGATTTGTATCTAGCTATCTTTTCAGACACGAGAACATAATCCTCTTCGGCTGTCTTTATAAAACTAGTATACATATTTCTGTGGTCGTATCTTTCACCGCTAGCCATAATTATACTTCTATTTGTTGTTTATTTATATCATCCTTAACTGGGACTTCATTAGTTACTCTCTCTACATTAAGTAGATTACGTTTATAGATTACATCTTTGATTCGTTCTACCATATCTTCGGGAATGATAAACTCATCATCATTATCGAAGTTAGATTCAACTCCTTCTGTTGTTTCAACAGGAATTTCAGTAGGTATTTCAAAAGGCGATTCAATAACAATATGTCCTAGCGGTTCAATCAAAGGATTACCATTGCTATTAACATATAGATAACCATTGATATAATCATAACTTAGACTAGTACACATTCCTGGTAATGCTTTATAAAATTGAGCATTTGCTTCTTTAATAAACGGAATAGCCATATTATCATAACCAACAGTACGAACACTAACAAAAGGAAGATTATTATCAAGACGAACCGGTCTAGGTATTCTAGTCTTGCTTCTTTTAACTTTATACTTAGTACTTACAAGACTTTGAAATATATCTCCGTCAGGAACATTAATAAGACTTATCCTATATCTCTGCATTAATATCTTATCGACATTAGCATGACGCTCATAAGTCTGTCTTATCTGTTCATTGAATGTATGAATAACCGCACTACGAATAGTTTGTCTCGTAGTAAAGTTATTAGGCTGATGAATAGCATGAGCTATTTCAGATACAATTTGATTTAATGAAGCCATATTACTTTTGTTTTTGAATTAGTATTATAACAAATATAGTTATTATATTGGTATTAACAAGACTTTTATTAATAATTTTGATTCAGCACTATTATCTAGCTTACTATCTAGCTTACAGTTATTCGCATTGTAAACATTTTTATACACATGACGCATTTTAAGGCTCATAGAGACACGCAAGTCTATCGGATAATAGTAAGTTAAGGTTAGACACTAAAATGCAATGGTGGGCTTCTGTGAAAGCGTAGGAGCGTGGGACGTAGTTTTTATTCCCCCATAAAGAGATGTGTATACTATGAGAGCCGACCATTGCTAGCCGACTCTCATTTACTACTCTTACTAATAGTACTTACTTTGGATATTGATTAGGTTCATCATCTTCTATTATAAACTTCTTATAATCTATCTTGAAGAAGGCGAATATTGGTTTTAGAATCCAACTCCAAAATATAAAACTAAGAATAATAGAATTAAGTACTACTTTAACATCACCTAACTTTAACGAGAAGTATATTACTCCCATTAATACAGCACACACAAGAGTTATCACTCTTTTATTCCAAGTACTTACTACTTTATCTCCATTAAGTTTGTCAACTAGTTTAATTACTAAATACGCTAGTACATTAACACAAATAACAAATGCAAAATCGAAACTAGTAGCAGTAGTACGTAGAATTTCATTAAGTATATTCCCGAAGTCCATATTACAATAAGAATAATAGAGTACCTAAAATAACACTTAATAGCACACCTGTTATCTTTACATAAGACACAACCTTCACAGGAAGGATATTAGTAATCTCTTTCCATGCGAATACTATAATAGTAATAGCTATTATAGTTACAAACAATACTTTAACAAATATTCCCATAAGCATTAAGTTTTATATTACAGGCGCAAATATAAAACTTTATTTTAAAAAGAAAAGAGAGACTACTATTATTTAGTAATCTCTCTTTAGGAATATAACAGAACTTGTATTACTTCAATTCATTAAAGTATTTCCAGAGTTTATCTTCTCCGAAGTCTACATCATCAAACCAAAAGCTGATAGCACTTTCGAATATCATATCGTCAAAGTTTCCTTTTCCGAACCACTTCTCGAATAGTTCGCAGTAGTCGTGATATTGAGCATTAATAGCTACATAAACATCAGCAACTTCTACTTCATCTTCTAGTTTATCTTTGAATTTACTACAAACTTCGTGAGCTTTCTGCATATCGTATTTCTCACCGATATATTTCTTACCGTCTTTGACATGGTACATTTCATCAACAGTACGTTTAGCTTCCTGCTTATTAAAATGTTCATCACCATAATCATTATAACGTTCATTTCCATCTACTCCAAGCATTTGCATAAGAAGCATACGTTCTTCTTCATCGTATCCATGACTTCCGTCATAACCTCGACTTTCATCATATCTATGACGTTCACCGTAACCTCTTTGTTCATCCCTGTCGTAGTTGTCGTAAGTCTTATATCCAATACGATTCATCATTCCTCTTCCACGTCCGCCACGACCACTTCTTCCGCGACCGCCACGAGCAAGGAAATCATTAATTCGTTCGTATATTTCGTCTCTCCGAGAACGAGCACGAACATCATGGTCTGTCTCGTATGGTACTTCTCTCATAATAATATTACTTAGTTAATAGTTGTCTGAATGTTTCCAAATCAGACTGGTTAAACATAATTCCTTTATTAATAAAAGGAATAGAAAGAGTTATGTTACCATTAGAGATGTTACCATTACCTAGAACTGGAATATTAAAATCAAAGTTAGGAATAGATTTGATTATTTCAATCTCCTCATCAACTATACCTTCAATATCAATCTTTCCGTCTTTAGCAATAGTATTGATAAACTTATCAAAACTATCAATGTTATTAATAATTGCACGTTTAGCCAAAGGCTTAACTAACTTAATAGCTGGATTAGATTCGCCAAGAATATCTATCTGATTAACAATGTAATCTTGCAGCTTTTGTTTTACTACACTTACCTCTATCATTACTTCATAGTTTTAATAAATTCATCATAAGTAAGAGAAGGATTCTTTGCACTAGCTTCTTTAAAAGCATTGAACAATTGCATCTCTCTTTGTGACATCTCGATTATACTAGTCTTTAGATTCTTAACTAACTTTAGTTGATTATCTAACAAAGCTTTACCTTCCGGACTGTTCTCAATATTAGCTCTTACTAGATTAAGAACTTCTGCTTGAACCATAGATTGAAGATTATTATAGTTAGCTACATATTCTTCATTAGTAGCAAGCATATTTCTTTGCTCATTAGTAAGAGGTTCAATCTCTGCATCAATCAAGTCCCAAACACTTACTTTAGCAGTTTGTTGAGGACTAACTTGTTGTAAAGTTTGTTGTCCATTAGCAGCTTGTTGAATCTGTTTTTGTCTAGCTTCAATAAGTCGCTTCTGTTCTTCTAAATATTGGATTTGGTCGGTAAGACTTCCAGTATTTAATAAAGGGTCTGTTCCGCCCAGTATAACTTGATTAATAGGTAACATAACTTATTCTTTAATTGATTAGTAATATTATGTAGCAGGAGTACTAGCAGTTTGAGTAAATCCGCACGGTAGACAACCATTGGCATTTCTACCAACAAGACCTGTTGTAGTAGGCTCATTAGGTAGACAAGTAACACCATAGATAACATTACAAGTCTTTTTATCGACATAATTGATACCTGCGGTGAACGCTCTTTCGATTTCGCACTGGATAAGTTTATCCTGATAAGGACGGATAGCAGCACTAACAGCAACTTGCGTTTTAAGGTCGCTAATCTCTGCTTTAAGAGAATCGTAGTTATCACGGTTTCCCTTGTACAGTAAGAAGTCTGCATCAATCTGTGACTTATACAAACCGAACATTTCGCTGTCTATTACCTGACGGTCTTGGAAACGTTGGCTCTGTTGAGTTAAAGCCCACTGATACAAACCACCCTGCAAAGCAAGAGTATCTTCACAAGATTTACTCCATGCTTGGAAAGCAGTAGGAGCACTGGTACTTCCCATTCCTGCACCAACTACATTAATATTTGTAGAACCGTCTCCCATAAGACCTGCACCAGTTCCGAGAACACCAGCAGAACGACGATTACCAAATAAAGCCCAAGCTCCAAGAGCAGTACCGATAATACCAAGCGTAAGACCTGCATTAGCTTTACCGTTAACATCACGGCGACCATAACCGTCCATCCCTGCACCATTATAACCTTCGGGAACGACTTTAACTTTTTCAATTACTTGCATAATAAATAAGGTTTAGATTAATAAATTAAGAATATCTTATAGCAGCTACTATACACTCATAACAAAGAACAATATAAGAAATTCGACCATTAATCTATTTTAGCTATAAACAATAATTTTATTAAAAGTTAGGTATTGTATGAACAAAATAAAAGCCCTACTTGTTATAAGCAGGGCTTAGAGTTAAGCAATAAAAGTAATGTCATTCCTCTATGGGGGAATCTTCTATTACCTCATCTTCTTTAAAATTCCATTCAGGACTTGACAATAAAATAGCAAGTGCTTCATTAGAATAAGTTTCATAAGGATATTCAATACTAATAATTTCCAATCCTTCTTCATCAGTAGTAACTGTTCTAGTTACTTTTTCAGGAAACACTTCTTTATAATGTTGGCACTTCATCAATACTTTGTCTTTACTAACATTACTACGAGGAACTAAACTAAGTTCATCAATCTTTGCTGACTTCTCTTCATCTATATCAGCAACAGGAAATACAATGTAATCAATCATAATCTTTAAATATTAAATATTAAACTTAATGTATACATAACTACTGCAATTATAGCAAGTATTATATAAACTATTTTAAGTAGTTTATAAGGCATTATTTTCATTTATTCATCTTTTATAAATATTGGGTTAGTTAAATCAATTATTTCATCTTTTTCCATTAAGTTCTTTAAGAAATTAATTTCTAATAACGATATGGTTTTCGGATAGAGGATTAGTTTATAGAATACCATACTGCTATATCCATTACTAAATTTAGCTACTGTAATTCCACTATCATCAGTATTCTTCCCCTTATTAATAGAAGTCCCATTAAAGCTATTGACAGTTTGCCAATTTATTCCATCAACTATACTTTGAATAGTATTATATTGACCAAAATTAAATTGCCATTTATTTTCATAATCAGCAATAAATGCACCACCATTAGTTTTATCAGCACCCTTTAACAAAGTTGCTGCATTAGTTGGGACGTTTATAATAGTTCTTTTATAAATATAAGTATACTCCGTTAACGCAGGAATATTAACATTCTTGCTATAATCTTCTACTTCATCATATACTAGACCATTTTCATATTCAGGGAGAACTTCAATAGTTACATTTACATTTTGTATTATATCAGGAATCTCACTTGATTTTTTAATAAAACTTAATCCTATATATGAATTAGTTTCAGTTAAACTTCCATCACTAGCAAACGATTTAGGTAATTCATAAATTCCATCAGAAGTAATATTAATAACATTTCTAACTTCTACATCTGCTGATTTTAAATAATAATAAGCTAAATAAAATTTATCATAATCTAATCCAGTTACTTTAAGGTTAAAAGAGGGTATATCTTTATTACCACTAGTTAACTCTCCATTTCTTTTTATATAAGTATAAAATAAAGAACTACTAATTTTAATTTGTGTAATATTAAACTTATTAGCATTACTAGTATAAATATAATATTTATCATCATCTTTAGTACCTTGAGCTTCCCAAGTTTTACTTTCACCAAATACAACAGGATAACCATTATATCCACTCATACCTTCGTAAGCATGATTATAATTAATTAAATCATAATCACCTACGGCTATACCTCTCTGTTGAATGGTATCTCTATCAGCGTCAGAGTTAGTCTTACCATAAGTATCCCAATAATAAGGTGGAAGTTCTACTTTAGCTTCAATACCAATATACTTATTAAGTTCTTCTATTTTATCGTCAGTTGAGATTTCATCGAAGAGCATGAAGTCATAGAGAGCCATTTGAGCGTAATTAGAATTTAAGTAAGAACTACCTATTTTTGGGTTAAGCGTTCCTGTATTCAATTTAGGGTCATGTAATTCAACAATATTGTGAGTTATATTTTTTAATTCACTAGCATAAATATACTTATTAAGTATTCCATCAATATAAGTACTACCTCCTATATTTCTTGCCCTATATGCTGGCACTTTATTTTCCTTAGTATCAAAATCGCTATTAAATATAGCAAAACCTCCATTTGTTCTTTGGTCGTATATAATACTATTAATGGTATTCCAATTCACCTTCATCAACACCTGTTTGCCACCGACCGTAGTAGGAATAGTAATAAAGTCGTCTACGCCATCAAATTGATATGAACCATCTTCATTAACACCACTTCCTTCCGCATAAGCAGAATTGTTTATCTTACCATGATTACCGTGACCTGATATATCAGGAATATAACCCAATATCTTATAGCTAGAATTTGGAATACGTAGTAGTCTAGGAGATAGAATACATTTAGGTTCATTATCATCAAGAAGATAAGTTGCAGTAGTTCTAAATACCATTTGCTTTTCAACGATACTAGTACTGCTAGTAACAGCTTTACCATTTAAAGACAATCCTGAAATAGAATATAATCCATTTAATAGATTTCTTTCAGGGTCATCAATACTACCTATTCTAGTAATAGTAGAACCCACTTTGAACTTACCTCCCCAAGATACTTCATTACCATTCTCATCCTTGAATCTCAATAGAACTGGATATGGCTGCACAATATCTTCGAATCTGATGTATTCGTCAATTGTGATGTTTATCTTTTGAGGGGATTTAGAAGTTATATAACTATATATATTATATCCCGGATTTGACGGTCTTTTCTCAACAATTATACCTGATAATTGAGGGCTTACAACTTCTTTAAGTTCACTAGCATCATTATCAAAAGTAATTTGAAAAGCTAATTTTGCTCCGATAACAATGTAATCACCTACCTTTATTGACTTCCAAGTATTAGTACTATCTGTTTGATAATATGTTATCTTATAATTAGCATTAGCTTTAATAACAGGTCTCCATTCCACCATATCCGGATACAACGTACCCAGCTTGTGCTTCTTCAACTGGCGCTCTATCAAGAACTCGGACATACTATAGGGGAAGGACATGAGAGAGTAGATGGCTCCGCAAAAATAACGACTATCTACTTCACGAACTTTTCCAAGAACCATAAAATCATTATCTTCTGCTGTACCAATACTTAAGGTTTTAGTATTATAATACTTACTTTGATAACGAATAATTCTTGTTATATCGTCGGATATATTACCATTAGCTTCTCCAAATGTATAACACGCTTTACCTCCGTCTTGGTTTTCTAAATTAAAAATAAAAGAACCATCTCCAACTTTAGAAGATTTAGAAAGAATAGATGCTCGACCTCCTGTAATTGGTTCTAAATAAAATCTTTCATAATCAGCAATAACAGTATAATCCTTGTAAATCGGCATCCCTGTCACCTTACCGAAGTCATTTACTCCGTCAAGTAATAATCCTCCTTTATAACTAGGAATAAAAGTAACTGTAAATTCGGTTATATCTTTTCTAGTAGCATAAGCAACACAATTTACTTTAGTATAATCATCTGATATGTCAAAGTCATTGAATCCATAAATAAATACTTGCGTAGGAGTATTAGCAGGAACATTTGTTCCTTTTTTTACACTACCTTTTACACCATCTGCATCAGTATAATTTAAAGCATTTCTCCAAATAATATCTTTATCTGTAATAATTGTTACTGGATAAGACATATCTGTTTTATTTAAAGATTGTACAGCCCAATATCTATCTGCGTATCTAATAGATTTAATTTTAAAACTAAATTCATTATAGATAGTTAATTCTTGTAATCCTTCATCAGGAATAATACTATAATCTTTAATCGTTTCAAACTTCTTAGCTGCAATACCACTACCGCCTTTCCAAGCTAGATTATTCATTTGAACATCTCTTCCATTACCACTATAATCTATAAGTTTATCATTAAACTCTGCATGATTTTCATTAGTAATACCTTGTTTACCTATATTACATAATATATCAGGTTTAAGACTACGGTCAAGATTATAGTTACCAATGATAAGATTAATCTCATCTTCGGTAGCTTTACCTAATACAGCAAAAGTCCAATAATGAGCAACAGAAGATAGTTCAGTAAAACTATTTTCAACAGCATAACCTGTTACATAGAACCTAGAATTAGTAATTGGATTTGTATTAGTACTAGGACTACTATTTGTTACATAATCGGCTTTATCTCCTAATATATTATTTATTACACCAATATTTTCTTTTTCAATGTTTTCTTTATACCATCCATATATTCCAGTCTTATCTATATTAGTAACTATATTTCTTCCTACAACTTTATCGGCATTTCTAAGATTATTTGTAGTAATAAAATTCCCTTCATTAGTATTAATTTGATGAATCATACTAACAATAGTAAGTCCTTTAGTAACTCCCATTTCTTGAAGAGTTTTTTGACTAACAATCATATCATTTATACCGTCACTAACAAAAGCGTCTTCAAAGTTTGGAATTTGAGTTATAGTTCCACTACATTCGCTAGTAATATTGGTAACAGAGAATCCGCAATTTACAGGAGTTTTGCCAATATATTTAGTATTATAACTAACAGGAGTTACATATTCTTCTGATGTAATAGCCTCATTAGTATATACTCCTTCCGAAGTTATATAATTATAAAATACTTTGCCTTCTCCTTTAAGTTTAATACGAACTTTAAAAGAAGGTATATCTTTTCCAATATTTGATTTATAATATAATAAATTCCAAGTAACATTGGTAACAAAATCAAAAGATTCGGAATCAACAGAAGTTATCTTACTACTTTTAGTCCAAGTAGTAAAATCTTCGCTATATTCTCCGAATCCACTATTTAATTTATATGCAGCATTTAGAATCTCTAAATCTCCGCCAGCATTAGGAATCTTATTCTTAATAATATTCCTATCAGTATCAGTATTCTTCTTACCATAATTAGTCCAAACACCAATCATTCGAGCTTTAAGCTCTGGTGGAAAATAAGGCTTATCTCCACCAAGAGCATTGTTCTTAAAAGGAATACCGATACCTATACCAAGTCCAGTATTAGTACCCATATTGTAACGTATCAGCAACAGCGTTATTAACTTGTTTAACTAACTCAACATTCCAACCGGAATAAATAGTTGTAGTAATAGGTTCTTCCATACCTGCAAGAACTACTTCTACTTGTATTGGGTCTTCGGTTATATTCTTTAATAAGAAAGGTTCTTTACCACCCATTCCATTAGGAATAGAAAACTCTGCAACAGCTTCAACTTTACCCATTATAGATATTTGTAAACTATTAGCTGAATTAGCTCTGTTATAAATACGATTATCCATGATAATTACTTTTAAATGATTATTAATTGGTCTTTGTAACATTCCCCCGTAAAGAGACGTGATTACTGTTAATACTCAATCCTTTATGGGGGACGTTACAAGAAACTAAATTTTGTTTAATTATACAATACTATTATCAACTTTTTGTTATACCATACCTGTATCCCATCCACTAGGAACATTATTACCATTAGTAAGATTAGCCTTACGCATAGCATAGAATACGTTCGCTCTATTAACAGAGGATAGACTATTTAGCCAATTCCAAAATTCAGGAACACTACCAGTAGTAGAAGTCGCATTATAGAACACACCAGTAACATTAGTAAGTTGTTTATGTTTATTAGCATTAAACAATGTAGAACTAATCTTCTTAGGACTTCTACCTGACCAGTCTAATTGGCTTTGTCCACTAGCAAAAGCATAACTAATATTCCTTAGATTAATATTCTTAGCGAATATGTTATCGTCTACTTGTTGTGCTTGACTAGCAGTTGATTCAAATTGTGCGGCTAAGAACAAACAAGATATATCCTGTAAGTTAATACAATCAATTACAAATTCAACAGGCACAATAACATTAGCTGGAATTACACAGAAATAGAACATATAAGATATATTAGTTAATTTAGTTAATCCTGCGAACATTTGCTTAGAGAACATTTCACCAATATCTCCTGTGGAATTATTCCATTTATATGGAAGAATTAAAGGACAACGACGGAATGTCATTGATAAATCAGTAACATTACTAACTGGTTTAAATAAGTTAGTTGGAATACGACCACGAATACCATAGTTAAAGTAATCGTATGTTGGGTCTCCATTAGGTCTACCACTACCACTAAACACACCGTTAATAACCATATTAGTTCCATTAGTACAATAATAGAATAAGTCAGGCGAACATAAGTAATTTAATACTTTTCTATTAGCATGAACAGAACTAGGTGGAGCAATTGAAGCAGCAGCATCTTTAAACACATCAGGTATAGTAGGAGAACAATTTATTGTTCCATTTGAAACAGCTGTATAAAGACTACTATTTAATATAATATCTTCAAGTCCACTAAGTCCATCGTAGGCATATTCATTCCAAGCATATTCATATTTATCATAGTCTTTATTTATGATTACTCTGTGAATATCTCTATTATAGTTAATCATTGTCTGTTCTTCATCGAGATATTCTCTAGGGTCATAATTAGGATTAAGAATATACTTAACTGGATTATACTTTTCATTAGGTACTATAATATCTCCATAATTACTTGGAGTAAGATTACCATAATTTATAGTATAAGCCTGTGCTTCCGTACTTTGGAATCTCTCTAAACAATAAGACATATTAACTATTGTCTTTCTAGGAAGAGTTCTCTGTTTATTATAAGTGATTTCAGTAGGCATTGGTGCTTGTTCATCAGGAATCCATTCTCCATGTTCATCAATACCGTAGTTCTCATTTATACTATTAGTAGAAGCATCGGTTTCATTCCAGCCTTTCCAACTATAATTATTAGTAGCTTCCATATAGAATAGTCCATAAGGAACAGAACCTTTCTTAACGTAAGTATTCTCTGTTTCAGAGAAACATCTATAAGCATTAACTATTTTACAATTAGAGAAACCTTTACCAGTAAGACTATACTTACAATTCTTCATATCAAAGTATAAGTTTGCTATGTTAGTAAGATTGTAATTAGTCTTAAATGAATCAAGAGGAAGTTCAACAACAGTATTTGTAGGAAGAACAAGATTAGCAAAGAATCCCGGTATTTCAACAATAGCACTACAACCAGTAAATACATCATAAGGAAATGTTTCTTCTCCTTCTTTAATGAACTGTTTAGTGAATCCTTGAAAACTTCCTAAAGTACTTTCATTAATAGCTTGTTGTCCAGTTATATATTTTAATGAGTTCTTCAATCTACTAAACATTGAGTTGTGGATTGGAAAAGTAACATTAGAACCTGAACCTAAACTAAATGAATTATAGATACCATATAAAGCTGTCGGGAATCTTACTTGTGTCTTATTCTTAACAGTACCGCCAAATACATTATATAAAGAACCAGTAGAATTAACAAGTCCTTTAAATGAATCTTGGATATATTTAAGTTTAGTATTCTTATAGAATAAGGGGCAATACTTTACTTCATCTTCTACATCTTCATCTGTTATTTGATTAAAGTATATATTAGAATTATTAAACATAGTATTTAAATATTCTAAATCAGGAAGATTAGCAAGAAGTGTTCCACAATCAGCACTAACAAGATGCTCATCAATAGTACTATCACTAGGACAATCATTAATATTATCTACGAACTTAACAGTTCCAGTACTAAAAATACTTAATCTTTTAAGTTTAGAAGGAACATTTCCTTTAAACTTAGCTAAGAAAGCAGGACTTGTATATCTAGTACCACCAAAATGAAATATAGAATCCATAGCTTGTAAATTAACAAGAGGACTAAATAATCCATTATGTTCAGTAGAACCATGATCATAAGTACTAGTTAATATTTTAAAGTCTTGTTTTTGTAATCCCCAAAATAGAAAGTTCATTGTAACTACTTTAGTACAATGATTAAACATATTTCTTCTAGGACTATCTAGCAAATCCCACTTAATATTCTTAGCACTAGCAAAACAACTATCAAGAGTAGTTACATTATCACACTTATATAAGAAATAATAAACATCGTATATAGTACAATTAGTAGCATTGAACATAGAAGTACAATTAGTAGTACCAATAGTAAAATTAGTTCCTAAATCAGTATTATTATCCCAAGCAGCCTTCCCTTCTTCTGTACTAGTATCTGAACCAAACCATTCTCCCATATAATCAGGAGTAATGCCTTCTACTTTTTCTTTAGGCTCATGAATATAGAAATTACCACATTGAGCAAATATAGAAGTACCATTAAGTTTAATATGTCCAAATACTCTTTTAAGATTAGAGCAACCAACAAAGAAACTACCACCTACATTGAAAGGAGTATTTCTATTATTATCAAACTTAAAGTAATGTACACCTTTAGCATTTTGAACCGATAAACTAGTAAGATTAAGTTTACTAATATCGAATATCTTATTTTCTTTATAGGTAGGAACAGCAGCATTACCATATTGAATTGCTGATACCTGACTATTAGAAATATTAAGTGTTCTAAGATTAGGTAAACTTGAAGCTACTTGAATATCATTAGGTGTATTAGTACTAGATATATTTAATTCTTTAATATTAGGAACACCTACTATATAAACAGTCAATGATTCATTAGTACATTGAGATACATTAATGATTTCAACATTATTACAATTGGATACATTAAATGTAGTTAAATTAACGTTGTTAGTACAAATTATAGATTTTAAGTTAGGACACGAAGTAATTCTTATAGTATGTAAGTCTCCTAGATTACTAAGGTTTAATTCAGTAATCTTATCACAAGAATCAATAGTAACAGTTTTTAACCGTTTACAACCAGAGAAATCTAATTTATCCAAGAACGGTTGATTAACTAAACTAATACCTTCAACAGCTGAATTAGTAATATTCAGTAATGCAAGAGAAGCATTAGGCAAAGATATAGAAGTTACAATAGAACTAGATATATTCAAATCTTTCAACTTGGTATACTTTTCTATATTAACCGTAAACGTACTTTGTCCAATATTACCACTCCAAAACTTAGTATTACTTAAATCAATATGTCTTACATCAGAATAACCTTTATCATTAACAAATACTGTTTCAAATGGAATAGGAGAATCACTAAGAGTATCAACAGAAGACAAGTCTAACTTAGAGAAACTAGGAAGTTTCATAGTAGACATAAATCGTTGGAATCTCATTCCGCCT
This sequence comes from Megamonas sp., assembly GCF_986095205.1. Lineage (NCBI taxonomy): Bacteria > Bacillati > Bacillota > Negativicutes > Selenomonadales > Selenomonadaceae > Megamonas > Megamonas sp. Next base: position 19,612 of record NZ_CFQVBI010000002.1, read on the forward strand.
AATCCTTCAATATCATTAATTTGAGGAGTATTATTAATAGTAATTTGTGTATTGAAAGAACCAATAGGAGATAATCTGATTTCAGTAGGCTTACCTTCTTCTAAGAAATATCTAGTATCGGTAGTATTGCCAATATTAACTACAAATATTGCAGGACAATTAGATGTAATAATAAGTTTAGGATTAGTAGCTTCTGCACCACCTGCGGAAAATGTACCCTTATTATTATAAGGTTGAATATTAGCAGCATTACTATATTTAAATACTCCATCAAAGAACCAAACTCTCTTCTTCATCCAGTCTCTAACATACTCAACACGAGTACCATGTAGAAACTCAATATTAGCATAAGAAGGTTGTCCGCCTGATTCACCAACGTAAGCAGTAAGATATTTAACATGATAGTCATAATTAAATAGAAGCTCTCCGCAATCTTTAATTTGAGCAGCAAAATAATTATCTATATAATCATTAATATCTTTACAAATAGTAGCATTATTTCTCCATAAGTCCCAAAGAGTTTCAAGAGAACTATCGAATACTCCAGTATTGGCAAAAATAGTATCTCTTAATACATCCCACATACGAGAACTATAAGTATCATATCCACCATCAGCAGCATTTTTAGTAATAACTAATGAGTTAACATCATTCTTATTATTATTACTAAATGTATCTAACCAAGCAGTTTTAGCAACAGATTCAAGAGCTACGTTATCGAGACCATTAGCAGTATCCATATCATAGAATCTAATAAACCACTTATTAGTCCCACCAACATTATAACAAACTAAAGTTAAGTTCTTACCTAATGAATCTACAAGTCCATACTTTACACACGTCAATAAATAAGAGTAAGCGTTCTTAATCGAGAACTTAGTATCTAGTTCAGCAGCAAGTGTAGACCAACTAGACTGTGCAGGATATTCACCAGCAGTTTCTTCATAATCGCCGGAAGTCTCATTCCAAATGTATTTCTTAACTGTTGATGAAGTCATTTGAGCAAAGATAGAGAATAACTCTTGTAATGCTCTCCAAACATTATCGTCAGTAACAGGTGCACTAGGCTCTAGCCAATTACCACCATTATATTTAAATTCACCTACATGCTTGATAATAGATAAATCATCTTGCATAAACAATGCTAATGGTAATGTCTTTTCTCCATCTACAATTACATTCGCATTTTCTCCAAACTCATAAGAATAAACTTTTCTTTGGTCTATGTTTCCGAATAGTTCATCTTGTGCATAAGTATGATAAGAAGTAACAAAAGCAGGAAGTTTATTATCAACATACTCACCTGCTGTATTCTTTATCTTAGTAGTAAAGTCTTTCATAAATCGGAATCCCATATTATAATAAGCTCCACGACCTAAGTTAAAACTATATATACCAAGCATAGTTTGAGTTTCTTCTCCATCAAACTGAATAAGAAGTATTATAGGAAAACCTTCAAGAGTTTGTTTAATAGTGACCTTATCTTTTACAGTTCTATCACGAGTATCTACTGGACGATGAGATTCAAGTTGTTCCATAGGCGGAGTTTTCTCGAATAAGAAATCCGAGTTATCATTAATCCATTTACCAATAGAAGCATTATTAGCATGAGCACTGTCAACAACGTCAGCTTTAAGCGTAAATTGTCTTTCAGGAAACCATGTTTCTCTAGGTTGGAATAACTCGTAATCAAGATTACCACCATCATCATCTTTAAGAATCTTATCGAATCTTATCTCTAAGTTCTTAATAAGGTTGTTCAAAGTAGAAGTACCTTGCTTAGAAACAGAAACATCAGTAGTATATTCAGAGCCAGACTTTCCCGAAGTTGGACTAAAGTAACTCATAGTACAACCACTATACCAATTATTATTCTGACCTCCAATCTCTTCAAATATAGCACGAGTAAAACCAGTATTAGCACAATTAATCAACATTATATCGACTGGTAATACTCTAGTAGTATCAGAGATAAGACTATTGAAATTGACACTTGCATAAGTTTGGTTAATATCGTCCCATAGAGTAGAATGAGGTTCTGAATCAGAAGTGGAGAAGAAGTTCTTTAACTTCATTCTATTGTATTCAGTAAAGTCTACACTACCATCAGATAAAAGAGTTGCTCTAGCTCTAGAGTTCATTGCATTAATAACAATTTCTTTATCATTAGCAGGAACACGGAACAACTTAATATCATAGAAGTTAACATCAGCAAAGTTTTGAATCTGTCCTGAATTACTAACATCGCAACCAAGATATATCTTAGAATTAGTCTTCCAAGTAAAGTCAGTCTTTATTTCACGAGCAGCATTAAGTATACCATTGATAAAGATAGCAACAACCATCTTTCCTGGATTCTTATTAACTATAAAATCAACAGTATTAATAACATCTTGTTGTATCTTACAACTCATAGTCTCTTTAATATTACCGTCAGTATAAGACCAAGTAATATCTTCAAGACCTATTTTAATACCTTCCGAGAATTGCTCATCTGTATTGTAATCCCCTATAAAGAAGACTGTTCTATTTGAGAAAGGATGTCTATCTGACTTGAATGTACACGATATACCAAAGCCTTGTCTTGACCAGTTATTAAGAGTAGTAGTATCATCTTTAAATGGTTGTACATCAATAACACCATAGGCTTCTCCTGATATACGTAACATAGATTGTCCGTTCTCTGTTAAGAAGCCCGATAGTACTCCGTTTGTATTATATACATTAAGATTGGTTACAGCACCACTAGGAGTAATAGAGCCAGGTGCAGTAAATGTTGGTTCATTACTAGTCCAAACTTTAGCAGTAGATACTTGAGGGAAACTTTCTTGACGAACGTGCCAACTAGCATACCTACTATTATTAGGATTTTGGTCTGCAATAAGAGCTTTGGAACTAGATACTACTTCACAAGCAAGAACTGTATCAGTTACAGGGTCTCCTTTTTCAGACCAACAACGAAGTGTAATATCCCAATTACCAATAACATCTCCTTCTGTCGGAATAGCGTAACTAAATACTTGTTGTTTACCACGTTGAACATATTGATTATCATTATAGTTTCCTTCATCAAAGTAACCTATATCTTTAGTAATACCATTATGTTCGATTCTAACTGCATAATAAATAAGACTAACTCCTGCAAGATATGGAGTAAATGCAAAAGATACATTACCGCTTTGAGAGAACTTAGTTCTCTCAACTCCGGCATCTACTTCTGCTTTACTAGTAATACCTTCTACTAGAACAACAAGATTAACACCATCTTCTACAACTACACGATTTGTTACTTTATCAGATTGAACAATAGCTTCATTCATTGAAGTAAATGCTTGTGCTTGTATAGTATAAGAACTACCTGCTATAATATTACCTAGTTCCCATAAGTTAACATTAACTTGTTTAGGAGCAGTAGAAGTTGTCTTACCTAATTCAATAGTTTTAGTAGCACCATTAGTTACATTTGTTACAACAAGATTAACATCTGAACCAATAATTTTACTAGTAATACTATAAGTAAAGAAGTAATCAAGACCAACAGTAGCAGTATTACCTGATACAGTACTAGTAAGTTTAATACTAGCTTCTACTATATTAAGTAGATAAGATTCAGCAGAAAATCCATCTGTATCGCTAGCTGTAATCACAACAGAGTGATTACTATTAGCAGAGAATTTATCTAACTGTGGAATAGTAAGAACTCCGGGAGTATTAGTCCAACCTTCTTTTCCTTCGATAATATTATTACCATCAAGAGTAACAGTAATAAAATATCTCTTATTTTTCTTACTAGAAGTAATAAGATACTCTAATTTAATATTGGTAGTAACAGTAGAATAAAGATAATTAATATTACCTTCTTTTACTATATTACCGTTAGTAAGAGTAATCTTATCACCAGTAGTTCCACCACCGCCACCGCTTCCTCCACCACCATGTTCGGCAAGCCAAGCAATATATCCACCATGTTTCTTTAATTCTTTTTCATGACGAACAAGAACATCATTAAGACTTTCACCAGTAACACCTTCTTCTGCTACTTCAGGGTCGATAAGACGAGGGTCTTCGACAACAATACCAGTAGCTTTTCCAGAAGAACTTATATCCCAATTACCAGTTTTAGGATTATACCTTTTAATATTATCTGCCATAATCAACTAATATTATAAGTTGGAAATTTCACGTTAATTATATCATTACCATTATTAGTTTCTCCATTACCACCAATAACTCCATAAGCTGGATTTAATCCTTGAAGATTAACATTATACTTACCGGAATTATTAAATACATTAGATAGCTTCTTAACAGTAGCTTGTAAATTAGGGTAATAATGTAAATCATCTACCTTGCCTAGCTTTAAGAAATACTTAATATAGAAAGGATAACGTTGACCTGCATTAACTTTAGCCGTAACATCGTCTCTACTATTAATAGTAATACTAGCAGGAAAGAAATACCTTAACCACGGAATATTAGGACTAGGAAGTTCTTTATTACTAGTATGTTTATATCCACTAGCCTGACACATAAGATATACAGGAGCAGTTATTTCATCTACTAATTGAAATGTACACAAGTGTTTCAGCATATCAAAGTTAGTATTATTTTCCCAAGATTTAGGGAAAGATTGCCCTTTTAACGCACCTTCGGCAGTTTCCGTATATAATTCATCAGAATTAAAATCCTTCTTTAAAACGTCCGCAGTGACCTGTATGATAGGCTTCATAGAGCTGTTTTCGTTCTCTAAAATCGGATAACTGCAACTGTACGTATGTTTGTGTCCGCCAAGACATAAACGGTAATTGTGGGTCTGTAAGAACTTTGAGAACCAATAAGCGTTAGCTTTAGTGGTATTGAAATTCAATCTACTACCACTTCTCTCAACACTAGTGTTTTCTTCATTATTCCAATAAAATGAATTAATAAGATTTTGAGTAATAATAGTAAAAGGCATTTCATGACAATAAGCTATCTTAGCTTTAGCATTAATAGCTTTTGCATCATCTCTTTCACACCATTGTCTTATTAAGTCATACATTACTCCGGTAGTAGAAAGTCCATAAACACTTCGTTCAGTATTAGAACTTATCTCACTATTAACACATAAGAAATGGGTATGACCAACATCGAATGAATATAATGATTCAACGAATATTTCTTTTCCTTCAACAGTAAATACAGGAGGATTATCTTCATCCATTTCATAACAATAGAAGAAACGAATGTTAGTAGCATTAATTTTAGAATCATCTCCACCGTCACCAAGAACATATACATTAGCCGGAGTTAAATCATTGTTACCAACAGTTACCATTTCAGCAATATCGTATAGTGGTTCTCTTCCTGCTTCATAATCTAACCATTCATTAATACGATTACCATTCTGTGTCATATCGCCAGTATTAATCATAAAGTAGCACACAGATATGTTACTATTTTCATATCTATTAAAGTCCTTCTTTATTTGTCCGGCAGTTATTCTCCATACATTATATTCATCCCAATTAAAGCCTTGTTGGTCGGAAGTCTGAACAAAGTTAAGAACTTCGCTCCCTGCATTTTCGCTCATAACTACAAATCTACGAATATCGCTCTTATAAGTTTCGTCTCTACCTACATAATATTCGTAATAAATATTCTTATCCCTTGTATGAGTATCATATTGTTCTCCTAAATGAGTAAGTATTACTTTATGAGTAGTAAAAGGAGTACCATCAGTAGTTATTGCACGAATACGATTATAATATTTACGAACACCAGTCTCATTTTTAAATGATTCTACTTTAGTCCAATTAGTATAACTACTGTCACTTCTATATGCACGATACCATAAATACTCATCATAGTAACCTACTGACACCCAATTGAAACACCTACTAGCATCATCATTAGGTTCATTAGATTCATTAAAAGTATAACAAGCCTTTCTACCTAAAGTCATAGTAACCTTATTAGGTTTAGTATGGTCTAGTAAAGTCTTATTAAAGAATATATTCTTGTTCTCAAAGCTAGCACGTGGAGTATAAGAATCTACTCTAGGTATTATGTTTGCTTCGAGATTAACAAAGTACATATCATTAGCGTTATTTCTAGCACTAAGAGCTTTAGTAGCTTGCTTAACATTGTCCATAGTATAGTACTTAGTAAATAAATACTTACTAGTAAGATAACCATAAGCAGTATTTTCAGCAGCATCAACTTTATCAGCATCACCAGCATTTAAGATTTGAAGTCCAACTAAATCAATATAACCTTTAGATACCCTTATAGGGGAAGTCGTGTTATTATAAGGATTCGCAACAGAACTAGGTGACGTTCCCCAAGTCAAGAAAAATTTAGCTTTCTTATTATCAAACTTAATAAGATTACCATCACTAGCATACCACTCCATATCATAAGTCTCAACTTTAATACGAGTAGTATTAGTATTCATTACTGAACATTGAGCACCTCTAATTAAGAATGTCGAACCTGCTTTGATATTCCCCCATAAAGGAAGTACTTCCCAATTTCCACCTTCTGTACCATACTGTAATGATAGTCCATTAAGAGACACATCTTTACCCGTAAGATTACTAAGTTCAACGAAGTTATGAGAGCATGGATTATAACTATATTCATCACTAGTAATACCACCACAATACAAAGAGTTAATATATAACTTTTGTAAATATAGAGTAGTTACATATACCCAACCAGTTCCGGGTTCTTCTTGTCCACCAGTAGGTTCTGCTTGTGGTGTATCTAACTCTTTCTTATATACTACTAGCTGTCCGTTATTATTAACCTTAACACGATATACTTGTCCATTAGGGGCAACGAAACCAATAGTATCTAATTTATCTAATGCTTCATAATCAATACTGCCGCCACCGCCTGAACTAGTACCAGTAAGATTAACAGGTTCTCCATTAATCTTAGTATATAGACGTTTTACATCAGTAGCAATTAGAAGTTCGTAATCTACGAAATTATTAAAGTTATCTTGAATTTCTTTAAGAGTACCATAATGCCCACGAACCGCTTTAGTATTTGGTTCATATTCATCTGTTTCAGGTTCAAGACTTTCACCAACAGCAGCAACTCTAATTGCTAATTGTCCAGTATTAGGGTCAATAGGAGTATATTCTTTTAATATAGACTTAGTAAAAGTATTACTAACATGACCAGGATTTATAATTAAATCTCTCTGATGGACAATAGTATCAAGATACTTTTGTATCACTTGAATAGATTGAATTATAGGAGCTAGCTTTTCATCTTCTTCAAGAGCTGCTCCTAATCCAGAAGTATCTACCCAAAGAGAATTTGTATTAGCAGGAGGATTGTCTTGTATATAAACAGTTTGAACTGGTTCATCTCCACCACCTTGTTGCTTAACTACAAGATTTTTGTTTTCAATACCTCCATTAAACCAATACTCGTTAATAATATTATTTTGTTTAATACCTACTGTAAGACCTACTGAACGTAATTCAGGAGGCAATTCTTTCATAGCTTCTGCAATACTATTATAAGGTCCATACTTAGCATCAATATCAGGTAGAGGATTATAGTTATCATCTACGCTGTTATTAATAATAGGTTGACCTATACTTATTCCTTTTCTCATATTACTTGTTTTTACAGGTTATACGAATAGCATCATCAAATACAGAAGGAGAATATAAGAAGAATACTTTATAATGTATATCATCAACAGTACCACCAGGATTATTAGTCTTATAAGCACCGTCTGAACCGTCCCAAAGAGTAGTAACAAAAATAGTACCATATTCAGCTTTAATAAGCGTCATAAGTGTATCAGGTATAAGAAGATAATGAATCTTCTTTTCTTGATGAATAGTAAATGTATTATTCTTATCTCCTGTAATAGTTCTAGGAGTATTACCTTCTAATGCCATAATATCACTAACAGACATATTTTGAAATGTCTGCGGTGCAATATCTGTATGTCCGTAATACATAACGTTCATTTTAGGAACAGACTTACATTCTACAATAAAGTCATTAGAATAATATGTTTCACCGTCTTCTCCTTCTACACTAGCTCTAAATATATAAACTTGTCCTACTTGAGCGTTAAGCGTTAGTTCATTAAACTTAGCCGGACTATCAATAGATAATCCCGAAGCTATAATATTCTCTCTTTCGTTAATAACTTGATATATAGTAAGAGTATCTTTAACTACATATTCTTTATTAGCGATAACAAACGTAGCTTCATTATATTTTATCTGTTGAGCACCAGTAATTGACATAGGAATATTAAGTTCAAATGTCATAAATACAGGCTTCTCATCAGTAGTATATTCATCACAACCGAATTGTAGAGAACTATTAATGTAATTAATAAGTAAATCTGCTTGTTTCCAATACCCTAGAGTATAAGCTGCACAAGCAGATTGAAACATATTCCAACAGTTAATTACTTGACGATTGATACCTTTACAAGTAGAAGTACAATCTTTAATCATATCTACTCCTAAGTCACTTAACTTAATAAGTAGTTTTTTATAAACACAATTATACTTACTTGGAACATCAAGATAAGTATACATTCCATCTTCGTTCTTTCTCATTGCATTACTATTAATTCGTTATACATTGCAATTAGATTTTGCTGTTGTTCTTCACTAAGTTTAGATTCTACATTAGACATATTACTAAGAATAATCATAGCATTATATCTACATATATCTTCATCAGTAAGAATGAATCCAATGTTGGAGAGGTGTACAACTTGTACACCTCTATCAACCAATTTGCTTTTTACATTATCGAAGTTTATGTCCATTACTTTAATGTATTATTTGTTATATAAGTTATGTAAGACTGAAACTTCAAGTTTATTTTATTATTAAAACTAGATATTTTATCTTCTTTACTAAGATTGTCATTAAACACTATCTCTATTATAGACTTCTCCACTGACGGCATCCAATCCTTTTTCATATTATCACTAGCCTTTACTCCATTAATCTTATATAAAGCTAAGCTAGAGAATACACTGTAAAACTCTGCATTAACTATATTATGGATATTAGCGAATATATTATCTTTATTAGTATGGACGTGGTTATTAATAACAGTATTAGTAACGAATATAGTCAATCTCATTGCCGAAGCGAACATAGAATCTTCTATTGCAGTCTTACACTTGTCTTTATCTTTATCTATGATATTCTTTGTAATATCAGTGATAAACGTTGAGACTTGTAGCAATGATTTAGATACTTCATCAAGAGTACTACTAATAGAACTAACAAACTTTTCGCTTTCAGTCTTCTTCTTATTATCCAACCATTTATATAATAGTAGGAAAATAGAAATAGTTATCAAGGAACTCAAGCCTTGATTAAGAGCAAATTCGATAATTTCCTTCATCCCTATTTATGATTAAAGGGATTACTACTAATTTTAACATTAATAGCAACCCCTTTATTAAACTATTACGAGTTATATTTACAATATTTTCTTTAAGCTCCTGCTGCTGCCGGAGTATTAATAGATGCAAATATTTTTTCAAGAGTAGCTATTTGAGCAGCTCCTGCCGGAATAGCAAGATGAATAATAGTCTTAACATTTTCGGTACTACCACTACGAAGGTCACGATGCGGATAGAAAGTTAGTGTAAACACTGTCCAACCACCAGCATTAGAGAACTCCGGCAAAGTATATAACTTACGAGCATCGTTGCTAGTAGAATTAATACCTTCACCACCAATACAACGAATCTGCAATTCTTTAAGAGCAGCATCATCATTAATTGGTTTCACAGCTTTTGTAGTAGTTACTTCTGTTCCAAATAATGAATCTCCTGCAATAAGATTCCATGCTTCATAATCAGTACCAGTTACGGTAATTTTAGCAGCAGCAACACTAGCAGTAAATCCTTCATTCTTACCAAGAGAATTAAGTTGAGTACTTAACTTCTTAGCAATAATAGCAGCAGTATCACCTTCACGAGCACGTTCACTAGCCGACCACTTATAACGTTCATTAAGAACAGTATGAGCTTTAGCCATAGTTAACGTATAATCCTTTCCTTCTACGGGGGTAGGAACAGTAATTTCCGCACTAAATTTAGTTCCGGCAGCATAGACACTCTTAACATAAGAGAAACGTCTAGTATCAATATCAGATACAATATTGGTATACTTGCTCTTATTAGCAAATGCTCCACCACCAACAAACAAGGTAAACATCGGAATGTTCTTAGTAAGAGCTTTCGAGATGATTGCACCTTCATTGTCGTAAAGAGCAACAGCACCCTCTGTAATACCTGCTGCATTAACAGCAGCTAGAGTAGCGGGAGTAGTAGCTAATGCAACATTACCTGCAAATAACAGTCTTTCCATTTTATTCTAATTTAGATAATTCATTTGAAACTTTTTCATAACTATTATTATTAGAGATAGCATTAAAGGTATTAACAGCTCTCTTAATAACTTCGTGCATAGCAACATCTGATAGTTCATTCGTAGTATCGGTTGCAATACTAATTAGAGTAGGATACTTAATATAATTAACTAAGAACTTCTCTATCTCGAATGTTGCTATTACTTCAATATTAGATTCAGTCTTATAACATATAGGACTTATAACAATAGACTTTGAATGATAATCGTTCATCGTTTCACTCACTAAGTCTAAGTCTATCAATCTGCAACGATAAGACTTATCCCCCTTAAAGGAGTAGACAGATGTGTAGAACATGGGTGTCGGATAGTCGTTCAACTCTACCTTATAACCAGTACCAAACATTATATCTCCTTGTTTAGCGTCAATCTTAATACTAGTATGAAGAGGACTAAGTTCTGTCAATCTTATAACGTTATCAGAGATACCATCGAGTTCACGATTACCTTTACGAGAGAAAACATCTTTCACATATTCGATAGTCTCTAAATTGATTATTTCGTCTACCTGTTCGGGAAGTATTGCTCGCACAGTTTTCATGCCCATTTGTTGAGCTAGAAGCATGAACTCGTTATGTATCTCTGCTACTTTCATAATAAATAGTTATTATAATTTTAGTTTAGTTTCAAGTGCTCTTTTATAATCAGCATTTTCGGAGTTACTGAAATAAGCCAATGCTTCTTTCATGTTAGCTCCGATAAATCCACCTTCGGGAGTAAGAACAGTTTGATTAACATCAGAACGAACTAGCTCACCTTTGGCGATAGCTTCTTCAATGAACGCTTGAAGCTCAATTTGTGAATTGTTAAACAGTTTGTTGAATTTCTCCGGCTCTTTAATTGCAAAGTCGTCAAGCATCTTTTCTTGGATAGTTCTATCAAGTAACAAGTTAGATAATACATCCTGTTTGTTACTAGCAGAGTAACATACGAAAATAGCTTTAAACTTAGCATCATTATCAATAGCGTCAAGATAATTACGTCTTGCCTTGTTAGCTTGAATACGATTACGTTTAAGACGATTACTTTCTCGTTGTTCATCTTTAATATAGAATTTAACACGAGGGTCGAAGCTAATAATAGCTACGTCTTTAGCTACAATCGGATAAAGTAAACAATGACGATATGCTAAGTAATCATCTACCTTAATAGGATGTCCGTATTGATAACGAGTTGCTTCAAGAGCATTAATCTTAGTTACATACTTAGCAATAGCATCTTTCAACTGTTTAGGATTAGACTTTTCAGCATTATCATATTCTTCGATAATCTCTGTTTCATCTATCTTATAGTTCAGATAATCTCTTTTCTTATTCCATTGGAAAGAACAATTAAGTTTCTTTCCTTCACCATCAACAGGAATAGATATACTATTAAACCAACGTTGAACGCGAGTAATATATTCCTGTGAGTTAACGGAGCAACCAACAAGGGAAGGCATGTATGCTTCCATTTCTTTATAGTTGCTAGTTAAGATTCTAGCTGAATTAATACTACCACCAATGCTATCGTGACGGTCAACGATATATCTAGCATTAACTTGACGATAAACAGAATTAATAGTAATATCAGTAGCAAGAGCTATTGTAATATATCTTTCTTCTAAGAAGTCTCTATCTAAACCATCTTCTTTTTTAAGAAGTTGTTCATAGGTTTCTCTAGGAGTTTCCGGAGCTTTAGCCTGTGTAGTAGCACTAGGGCTATTAGTTGGATTATTTAGACTACTGCCGAATGTTCCGGCTTTTGGTGCTTGTCCTTCCATTATAATTTCAATTTTAATTGTTTAACTTAGAGTACGCACTCCAACATGAACATCTTCTCTTGTCTATCTACTTGCAAACCGCGAGACATCTTAACTTCATATTGAGACTTATCAATGTCCGTAGAGATAGAGTTGCTAGGAACAGCTCCCCAAGACGGTGGAATAGGAGTAAGACCTTTCAATACACCAACAAGGTAAGACTGACCTTTCATACGTACCATACGAACATTACGATTTCCGTTATATACAGAGTTGTCAATGAACATCAGTTTGTGAGATGTCATAGGCAAGCCAGTACGAGGATGAATAAGTCCATTAGCTTTTGCTGTTTCAGCAATAGGAGATTTATCCAAGAAAGGAAGATGAATACAAGTAACAGTATGTCCGTCAATAGTCTTATACTTACGGAAGTATTTACCATAAGTAAGACCACCTGCTTCTTCACCAATCATTTTCTCTCCAAGTGGAGTAATGAATCCTTCGGACTTAACATCTTCACGGATAGCCATATCGAAATCTTCGATACCACCTTTACCTGCATACAGAGTAATCTCCATAGAACCAGTATCGGTATCTTTATCAACTACGTCACCAATAGTTCTTTTTAGCTTACTAAGAGGCAAGTATTCACCATAAGTATCGTAGTTAGATTCTTCAAGGATTTCAAACATACCAGCAGTTTCAGGAATTGGTTGGTCATTATCCCAATCCTTCATATCAATAGTACCATTAACAGTACGATTGTAACGAGATGTCCATAAGTCAATCTCGTTAGAGATACGCATCTGAACATCGAACTGGCGCATTTCTTCATTAATCCAACGAGTATCAGTACCACCGCCTTTAGTCTTGAAAGCATAACTAACAACAACATTACTAATGTTACCTGCAATTTCCTTGCTATAACGCTTGAATCCTAGCTGGGATTTCATAACACCAGGTCCCATTACATTAGTCTTGTTACCCTTAGAATAAGATTCAGGAATAGACGGAGCTAACATACACCAATACTTACCTTTTTCAAGATTAGTAGGGTCAACATAAGCACTTTTATCAGGATTCTTTAGCTGCAAAGAATACAGATGTCCACCATGACTACCAGCACCATGGTCTCGCATTACACGAACAGCAGTTTTACCGTCAGGAGCAAGTAAACCGTACTGTTCGATAATAAGACCAGTAGCAAACTCAACCTTAATAGGTTTACCACCAATACCCGGAGTAGTATCATTAGTATCAGCCCAAACAATGTAATCATTGAATCTCTGACGACCCATTGTCTTCCAAGTCCACTCAACAGTAGTAATATCACGAACACCAGCAGCACCTTGTCCTTCTGTAAGGAAAGTTAGCGGGAATCGGTCATCTTCCATACCATAAGTATAAGTCAGGAAGTTGTTAATCTCTTCCGGTTTTTGAATCATTAAGGCAGCAAGAGATTGCTCATTAGAGTAACCTCTATCATCATATCTACCTCTTTCGACTTCTCTTAATTTGTACATATTCGTTTTAATTTAGTTAGTTCAAGACTAGTTGGTCATTATCAACTGTCTTAGAATTATTACCTTTACTATTGATAATAACAGTCCTTTTACCAGTAGTTTGTGCTGCGGTAGTTCTAATAGATAGAACTTTCTGCTTGTTAACAGCCATACCGACAAGACTAGCATAATCGCCACCAGTAAACCTAAGAAATGCTTTAAGTAAATCATCCTGCATACGAGCATTAGAATCAACTTTAGCTTCGTCTAACATATAGGCTGTATTACCTTCATTGTCAATAGGAGTAGACACATACTTCAAGAAGTCTTTGCGACTAAGCATTACCTTCTTTCCGTCTTTGTTACACTGAATTTGTTCAGGAATACTATAACCTAATAGTTCGCCTTTACTAATAGTCTTTTCTACATTATCCCAATATGCTTTCTCTTCGGCAGCAGCAGCAGCTTCTTTAGCTTCTACTTGTGCTTCCTGTTCAGCAAGTCGAGATTCATAAATGCTATCAACAGCTTCTTTAGATTCAACAGCAGTATCATAAAGAATACCGGCGTTCTTACAATAGTCAATGAATTTATTTACATCTCCTTTTTTACCACTAAGTTTCCATTCTTCACGAATGAAAGTAGCTTGTTGTTCTTCGTTATCTTTACTAACAGTAATCTGACTTCTATCAGGAATTTCTACGAAGTCTTCAAGAGTACCGTTAAGTTCAAGATGATTGATAACTTGTTCTACTTGTGGATAAGTTTCAAACAGATTGTTAAGAGCAGCAATTTGAGCTTCTACAATTCTATTCTGAATTACTGTATCAACATAAGCAGCAACACCTTCTGTATTATTATCAAATACAATAGGATTACCATTTTCATCTTTAAAATCAGAACCAAAACGAGTTTGTAATTGTTCAAGAACACTTGGTTCAGAACCATTTTGAGATATAAGTTCAGCAAGTTCAGCAGCAGTACGAAATACAGTTCCATCGGCAGCAAGAGCATTACCGTTAGCATCAATAGTATAATCTACACCATCAACATTTACAGTATCACCTTCTGATAATACCACTTCTTCCCCCGTAGAGGAGCTTCCTTGCTGTCCTTCTCCTTGTCCCTGTTGTCCTTCTTGGTTTTCACCACCATTATCAACAGTACCAGTATTAGCACCTTCGCCTTGTCCTTGTTGTCCTTCTTGTCCAGCACCTTGTTGTCCCTGTCCGGCAGGATTGCCGTTAGCATCAGAGCCAGTACCTTGACCTCCAGTATTAGTAGTATCGCCATTATCAATACTACCAGTACTTAAATCTAAATCATTATTACTACTAAAAGTTCCCATAATAAATATGTTTTGATTATTACTTTCACTCAAATGTAATCTAATAATATGAGAAAGCAAACTCTTACTAGTCTGAATACTCTTATTATTAGGTTTAGAATTGCCCGTATTTGTATTTAAGTATTACTAGAGTTAATCTTATCAGCAGAAACTTTGCGTTCGATACAGGGCAAAAGAATGAGCCATTTTAAGACCCGTCACGGCATTTTAATGCTTTCCTTTACAGTTCATCCATTCGATAGGGTAAATGCAACAGAGGCAAAGGAAACGCTATCTACGTCGATTTTATGGATACGAAAAACCCTACGGAAAGTTCCGTAGGGCACGTCTGAATCATAGAGAATGGTATATAGCTAATTATAACTTAGTGTTTACTTCTTAGTAGAACTAGATTTAGACTTAGGACTATCATATTTATTCTTATTCTCTTTAGCTATCTTTAGTTCATTATCTCTATCTAATGCAGAGTTAATCATATCTAAATCCTTAGCTCGTTTCTTTTCATTTAGTTCAGCTTGTTTCAATGATAGTTCGGCAGAATTATCTTGTGGAGCAGCTTGTGCAGGTTGATTAGCTAAAGCAGCCATAGCAGCTTCTGTATCCATTCCTTTAGCAAGTAAATCATAATAACCTTTGATTTCTGCTAGCCTAGCATCTTGTTCCCCCTTAGCAGCTATCTGTTCAAGAGTTGCTTTATTCTTAGCTTCTTCTAACTGTTGGTCTAATTGTCTAAGTGATTCTTCATTCTTCTGACGAATCTCTTGATAACGATTAATAGCTAGTTTAAGACTAGATATATTACCGGAAGTAATAGCAGCAACAGCAGACATTAAATCTCCATTTTGACTAGCATTGAAAGCCCACTCTTTAAGTTGTTCAAACTTCTCTGTTTCTCTATCAGAGTTTTTAGCTTTGATTACATATTGTCCAAGAGTATGATTATCTACATTAAGAGATATATATTGCTTTCTATCTGACTTATCATAATAAGAAGTATCTAATCCATCTATCCAAGCTAACTTAGAATTATTTAAATCTATTAGATATTCGTCCTCACGGAACTTATCGAACATATAGTTAATAATAACTGTACCCATTGAACCACGAATAATAGCTTCTTCTGTTGTACCTTTACCAGCACTAGTAGCTATCTGTCCGTAACGTTGTGGTGTCATATCTACCATTTCACGAGCACTGGCTTTAATAGATTCAATAAGATTAGATATTTCAGTAATATAGCCGGAGATATTAGCGTCAAGCATTTTAATAGATTGTGCTTTAGTACTATTAATATCTTCTGCATCATCATACGGGAATATACCTTCTGCTGCTATATTATAAATAGCTTCTTCTGCATCTTCTCCAAATAAAGATTTAGCTGCAACAAGAATAAACATCTTGTTCTTAGCTATCATCATCTCTCTATGATAAGAGAAGATATTGATTAATATTTGAAATGGAGTAAGTATTTCTACAATAGAGAATCTTCCCATTTGAGGAAGTACTTCTTGAAGTCCACAATACTGCAATCTAACATCATCATCTAATTGGAAAGGAATAGGTTTAGCACCACCGGGATATATACCAAAACGTTGACCTCCTATACGATAACCTTCATAAACTTGTGGTTTATATACAGAAGTTATCTCAATATGTCCAAGTTCAGGATTAAATTCAAAATCATCAGAAACAATCATTTCATCAACTAATCCTACCTCATTAACATATTTCAATATCTTAACTTGTGTATAACCTCTCCAATTAACATGCCATACTTCAAGTAGTTCTCCGTTCTTTAATCTTAAATCATAACCATCAGAAGGGAATATCTCTCTATTATCGTTCTCATAGCTTTTACATTTTTCAGGGAAATAATAAGTATAAGCATTAAGACTAAGTGTACGAGTAGCACCAACTGTACTAGGATTATAATATTTAGTTATAAACTCTAGTTGTTCATCTGATAATTCATCGGAGAATTGGTCTATTACCTGATTGTAACTCATTAACATTCTACGAGCTACAATATCATACTTAGATACCATTTGTTCTCCATTAGGAACAGGAAACATATCAGTAGTTGGAACCCACTCTTTAACTAGCTTTTTGCCACGAACAGTATGGAAACTATAAACTTCCCCTGTAACGATATAGTTAAAGTACTCAACTGGAACTATTGTCTCATTATTAAGAACATCATCAATAACTTCTAATAGTTGTTGAGCTTGTGCACTTATTTCATCTATATAATTATCAATAAAGTTCTTTTCAAACTCTTCTGCATCAGCTGCTAATTGTTCAGGGTCAACCTCTTGTATTGGTTGTCCTTGAGCTTCTAGTTGAGCATTTTCAGCTTGTTGTTGCTGTATTCTTCTTTGAAGTTCTTGTTGAAATGCTAACATAGCTCGCTTAACTATATCTTCTCGAATAGCAGCATCACGAGCCATAATGATTTCAGGATTATTAGCACCAACAATAAATTCATGTTGAGATTTAACGTATTCTGATAAATAACGACGAACTACATCATTAATAATATCAAGATTCCTTAGAGTAGCAGGAAACCTTTTAAAGTTCTCCTTCGTAGCATTATAAGGATTAAGTGTTTTACGATAGAACTCGTCAGGCATTTCTCCATGAAGTATTTCAAGAAGTTGTTCTGTCTTAGTTCTATCATTACACGCTAGTCCGGCAGCAATACAATAATCTATTGTTCTACCAGCCCAGTATTCATCCTTTTCAGAATTAGGGACACGCTGTTTAGGCATGTCCCCAAGTCGAGCATTTAGCTTAGCATCAATCATAACAATTCGCTTAGTTTAATAAGTATATTAATGTACCAATCAATAGCACCCGTACTTATTACTATAACTAGCATTAATACGAATCCTATCATTCCGCCAAGCAATGTAGCTAAAATATCTAAGAAATCAAACTTACCGCCATACATTTTATCTTTAAATTCCATGCCTACGGCTAAGCCTACTACTAACATTATTCCTAGTAATCCACATGGGATTGCGTAGAGGAAATGTTTTAACCTGTTGCTTTCTGTTAACCAACTCATAATTAATAACGTTTACGATTCCAAAAGTTTTCTTTCTCTGTTTGCACTCTCTGTCTATGTTCTAGCTGCTTTTTAGCAAACTTATCATTAGCAGCCCATTCAATACCACGAACAATCATTTCAGATACACGGTCAAAGTTACCAGTATTAGACCATTTCTTCAACTCTAGTATAGACTGATAATCATATATAGTATGAAGAACAAGCATATCACGACCATCCTCGAACTTCCCTATGGGGGAATACAACATTTCCTTTAACATTCGCAGACCATCGAGTTTAACTGTTTCACTACTAATATCATAACCAATAGTATTAATCTTCTTAGTATTAATATTAGTATCCCATAAATGAACTGGGTGATAACCTAAGTATCTAACAGCTTTCCACTTTTTAAAATTACTAACTGTTTCACCACGATTAATCTCGACATTAGTTGTACCAAGACAATTATAAGTAATTGCAAAGTAATAACAGATTCTATCTGCTTTCTCTAGTTCATCAGGACGACCATAATACACAGCACATAATCTAGGACGATAACCATTATATATACAAGGATTCATCCAAACTTTAATACTATTATGTGAATGTTTATTAGTAAGTTCTTTCTTATCCTTATCAATACCAACAGGGTCATAACTAATACTATATATTCCCGGAGGAGTACCTTTAGTTAGCTGACCTGTCTTTTTATCTATGTATTCTACTTTAATTGGATTAAACCATTTACGAATACAACCTTCAGGGTCTTCATTAGAGTGACGAGGAACATTCTTAATATAATCAAAGTAATCCTTCTTAAATACACCACCAGTAGCAGCAATACGTTCATTAGGAATAAACTCGAAGTTATCCGAATCATATTCTACAAACTTGCCATCTATATAGAAGTTATATTTATTAGACATCTTTAGTTCTTGCTCCCATTCATCTAATATCTCACTACTAAATATATTCTCACTTACAGAACTAAATGATTCACTAGGCATATTAGCATACTGCCCACAATAACTAATAAATTTAGCGAATGATTTACTCTTAGCTTTTTCAGCAGCACGTTCTTCTTCTGCTATTTGAAAACCAAGAGCTATATCAGAATTACCATCATCATCAAGAGAAGTAAGAGTAGCGATTTGATTATCATCGCCAATCTTATAACCTTCAAGTCCCCAACAATAAGGTTTAAAGTAACCACATACTTCTGCTCTACTATCTTTATCCCATACATTTTCAAATGCCATAAAGTTTCTACCTCTAGGGTCATAGAAGTTTTGCTCAAATGTTACCCAACCTGCATTAGCTTTACCAGCAGTACCCCAAGCATTAAGAAAACCAGTAGTAACAGAACCAGTCTTTAGAGTAGGTTCAGTTACATCCATGAAATCATCGAAGTTCTCAAACTCTGACATTTCCTCACACTTGATTTCTCCGGCATCTTTACCAACAGCAGCAGAAGGATTGTTCTTAGTAGATACAGATATACAAGCACTATTCCAACTGTTATCATCTATAATAGCTGTACTAGGGTCTTTATAACCTAAGATAAAATCACTAGCATCAATCTTAGCTATACCTCTAGCAAAAGGAGTATTAGATTCATAGAAGATAATTTGCTTCTTCATAAAGTCAGATAGACCTCCTGATTGAACCAAAAACTTATTATCACTAGCCGCATGAATAACAGCACGGTTAGGAGTAAGATTGATAAAGTTAGCAGAACCAATAGCTTCCATATAACTAAATCCACCACGTCTTGTCTTATCGTTGATAAGAAACATACCATTTTCTCGACAGAACTGTTTGATTAAGAAGTACCACCACTGACAATCAATGAATCTAGGGAATCCTCTTATCTTACGACCAGTAACTTTACCTTCTTCTACTCGAAGTGTTTTAGTATCTAGTTTAAGAATACGTCCATAATTAATAAAATTATAATGTTCACCAGTAATATAGACATCTTCTATCTCACCAGTTCTAGTATCCATAAGACAAGGAGCTTTAAAACCAACAAGTCTACGTAGAGTTTCCTGTTTACGAAAGTTTATATGAGGCATACTATCTACTGCAAACTTAGTATAAACTCCTTCTTTTTCATAAGTAACAGCAGCAGGACGTAGAAGGTCTGTATTAACAAAACGTTTATACGGGTCAATATTCATTAAGAACCCTCCGCTTTCTCCTATTAAGAAATGGTCGAATGGGTCTTTATATCCACAGTCTCTTGCGTGCTTATATTTCTTTCCTTTATCTTCTTCATTATAATAAACGAAGAATGGATATTCACTAAGTTCCATACTTACAATTAGTTATTTTAATAGTATAACAACAAGAATAGCTAGCACACCTGTACTAGCTATGAATCCATTACGTTGCTTCTTATACTTTTTAGACTTATTATATTCCTTATTAAGATTAACAATAGCTTGATTACCTACTATTGTTATTCTCTTTATTTCTTCACGTTGCTTAGATATAATAGAATCCTGCAAGTAGCTATCTCTAACTTTTAGTTCGTATAACTTCTTGTAGGATTCATATTGACTTTTATACTCTTCTGAAAGTATTAACTTTGCATTGGCTATTCTTAATACTTCTTTATCTAGGCGTCGCTTCGCTCCGCCATCCCCCATAAAGGAGTAGGATTGCTGTAAACTATCTACCTTCGTCTCCAACCTTTGGATTCTCAACTCCGATTGGTTTTGACACAAGATATATGAAGCGTTCGAGAATAGCAATACTATCAGTATCACTAATTGCTTTATCAAATTCTTTCTCATACTGATTAGTATTATTAAGAGTATTGAGAATAGAATCTATTACTAGTTGTAAACTATCTCTTTTTGTTTTTATTTCCTGATATATAGTATCAGGAACGATAAGCGGGACTTCTACATTTTCCTTATTAAAAACAAAATTGTTTAATACTCCAATTATAACAAACGGGATTACTACTATTAATAGTCCTATTCCAATA
This sequence comes from Megamonas sp., assembly GCF_986095205.1. NCBI lineage: Bacteria > Bacillati > Bacillota > Negativicutes > Selenomonadales > Selenomonadaceae > Megamonas > Megamonas sp. The sequence continues at coordinate 40,674 of NZ_CFQVBI010000002.1, forward strand.
CTCTTTAGTTTCATATTATTAAGTCTTTTTCTTCTAACAACGTATAAGTAAATATGTCGCCCCATAAAGGAATTGCTAGGTTAACTATATTCATAAGTTCTCTAAAATCCATACTTCTAGCTAGAACTTGGCAACCAGCAGACCAACCATCAACAACAATACTTGATTCACCTGCTTTATGAATATTGATACCAAACATTCCTTCTTCTATTGTTGATTCATCACAATCAAGATAAAAGTCTTTATTAGTATCACGGAATACTTTGACAGGTTTATGTTGAACAAGAGCAAGATACTGTCCCTTATGATAACCTTTCTTAAAACAACCACGATACTGACCAGGAACTAGAATTGCACAACCTTTAATATTAACAGGATTAGTAAGACTTTTATAACCAGGGTCAGTAGTACAAGGATATATAGGAGTATATCTCTTACCGTTAGCTGTCCAGTAATCAATTATAAAAACATCATTGAACTCATTACCATGTTCTTTGGAACGAACACCAATAAGATTAAGATTATACTTACCTTTATCAAAGTAAGAATAACCTTTATTCTCTAGTGTCTTTCTCCAATCAACAGTACGACACCTATCTATTAATAAATTATTATATTTAGACATGATATTACATTTATATTATACAAATAAATTCATTTGTTGTTTCTGACTTCCATTAACAGTTTGATAACGGATATTAAGTATGGTATCTATTTCAGGTTCTAATCTAGGAATCTTATACCATTTAGCTGTTTCACTTTTACTTTCATCAATATGGAAACCGTCTTTGAATCTTTGAGGTCTACCATACTGGTTAAGAACAAATGGAACTTCAATATGACAAAGAGCTAAACCACGACAAGGCAAACCAGTAATAAGATGAACCATTTTAGCATATAGATTTAACTGCAAGGCATAAGTAGTACCATTACAATTAGGTAGACCACCAAACGGTGGAAGTAGAACATCTTCGGGCTTATGAACCCATTCATCTGTTTCTTGTACTGGACGAACAGTTTTATCTTTCTTATAGTATCCTGCTTGAAATCTAAGACCTGTACGATTAGTTTTCCAATCAAGAATAACAAAACCATCTTCACGAATAGGAAGTATATCAATAGTTCCACTAAGAAGATACTTAGGAAGAAATGCTCCTATCTCTGAATATATCTTATAGTCTCGTTCAGTATAGAACTTGAATACTTTATATATTTCAGGATATTTATTTTCAGTATGTTCAATAAAAGCATCGACATCGAGAAGTCTTACATGACTATCAACAACATCTAAATCAGCAACAGTAACCATTTGTTTACTTTCTTGTTTATTCAGATATTTAATAGCATTAAAGAACTTACTATTCTGACGAATACCATCTTCAAAACTATTATGATAGACATTACCCATATCACAGGCTTTATCTCGTATACTATCCCATTGATTCTTTATATCTTTAATAGAAGTATTTTCTTCTTTAGCTTTGTACTTAGCCCAATAATTAGAATCAAACTTAGGAACATACGAATGAATAATAGTAGTAGCACTAATATAAGAATTACCACAATTATCGGTATACTTATGAGTAGGTTCGTCAAAGTATAACTTAGTTTGCTTATATTCAGGTTTAACTGGTATCATTTTGTACTTTCGTATTTCCCCCGTAAAGGAGTGTTAACAATACTATCACTTATCAATCCTAGTTCTCTCTTTTGAGCTTCTACTTGAGCTTCCAAATCACTAGCGTCTTTAGCAGACATAGAACTAGTAACTACTTTACCGCCACGAGCTTTCTTCTGTTCTATTTCAAGAGCAGCAGCTTGTTTAGCTTCACCTAAAGATTTAATCTGATTAGGAATGATATTAATAATACCATTTAACTTAGTTATCAAATCAATAACTGGTAAAGTATCTTCGGCTTGTATACCTGCATTAAGTTTATTAGTAAGTTGTTCACTAAGTATATTAGCTGCACGAGAACTATTATGAACTGCTCTAAGAATAGTTTCAAGAGCTTCACCTGCGACACCCATCTTATCTTCATGGTATCTATCAACAAGACGAAGAATAAGAGCATCGGGCTGCCAATCATTAGGAAGAGCGTAATTAGCTCTAGCAGATGCTAAGGCTTCGGGACGACTATATCCCATTTGATTAGGTGGAGATTTAGGGTCAGCTAGGTAGAAAATAACTCCAGCTTCTTTAAGATACCGAAGTTTATCTTCACTAGTATCACGAAGATATAACTCTCTTACATCTTTATCCTGTATCTGATAAACGTTAGGAGCAAAAGGATAACCTTGCTCGTCAACGCTAATCATACCTGTTAAATCCAAAGGGGCAATCTTCGTAATCATAACCTTTATTATTTCTTAGTTCAATATAGTAATCAGAATCATTAACTGGCTTCATCTTACTAAAGAAGTACATATATAATTTAAAAGACCTTTCATCTTGATTAAACTCTCTAAGTTTCCTTGCAGCTAATTTACGATTAAGTCTAACAGTTCGAGATATTATCGAAGTTCTACTTCTAAATTTACTACGTTGAGCCATTCGAGTAGCAACTATACTCTTTTTAAATTTCCAATATTCTTCATTAGTAAGTTCTTGCCTTTTAGCCTTCATTACAGGGTGATGTTCTATTGCATCTAACTTGGCTTCATTAACAATAAATCCACCAATAAAAGGAATTGAAACTCGTTGTAGACTTTTAATTCTATCAACAATTTGGTCTTCAATATTATCTATAATATCATCTATTATTTCAGCTTCAAGAGGTGTAACACCTAATAAACCAATAATATCAGGACGAGTTACTAATAACTCCTTTTTCTCTTTTAAATCAATAGAAGGCATCTAGTTTATATATTTAGTAAATTAGTAGCTACTATAAATTTCTGCGGTTTACCGCTAACAGGAAGACCTTCAATAGTATTCTGTCCTTGAATATCAGAAAGACGAACAATCTTATAACCAATACAAACCACTGTTTCAGCAATAGTAGTAATCAACTTACCATTATCTCCTTTCTTTTCAACGGTAGCAGGAGTAACATCATTACCAAGTAGACTAATAACTGAACCACTCCCAACTTTACGGAATATCTCGCCACGAGCAATACTAAGATTTAAATCTTGGTCACTACGAATAAATTCAGCAAGATTATAAGGAGTAAGTTCATTACTACGAGGATTACAATCTATACCGGTAAATACATCAGACGGAGCAACATATAAGAAACGATTAAGAAAAGCTCTATCTATCTCTTTAACATCGTCACCATAATTAGCTTTAACTAATATGAACTTAGTATTACCAGTACCTTTCAAGTCAGGATTAATAATCTCACGAAGTTTGGCAGTCTGAACAATAGCAACAATACCAAAATGTTTGAAAGGATTAATATTCTTAACTCTATCAGAAACATATTGGAAATCAATTTCTGCAATGTGTTGAGGAACTAGGAAAGTTTCTCCTTTAGTTTTGTTCTCTAAATGTAACATGATTACTTTAATTAGATTGTTAATACTATTAATTAAGTTGACTAGCATTACTAAGAGTAATATATGCACCAGTCATTAATAGTACAAGTATACGAATAATATTCGTACTATCAATATCTAACTCGTTAAAAAACCTTTAGAATTGTATTCGCTGTATAATTCACATCCATTCACACTAGTTCACATTAGTGCACACTCTAATACAAGTCCACTACTTAACTAAAATATCGACTAAATCTTACCATTCTATTTTTACAATCCTGATGCTAAATCTTCGAACTCTTCGATAGAAGAGGAGAAAGGACTTACACAATAAGACCCAGTAGACAACTAATACCATATAATATAAATAAGACTAATTAAGGACTTAAAGGAATTGATTAAACTAATAGGACTAAGTATATCGAAGATAGACTTTGGACTACTAACAACAACAAGCAACGAATAGGAAATAAAAGACATAAAGGAAACATTAGAAAGAAAGGATTAGGAAATACTAATGTGTAGGGACTTAGAAGTAAGACTTATAATGAACTTAGGATTAAGACTGGGACTAATGATGTGTAGAGACTTAAAAATACTGTTAGGACTACTGTTGGAACTATTAGAAGAAAGAGAATTAGAAATGCTACTGTTGACTCTACTCCACAAAATAATATTTTTCGTGAGTATATTTTTATCGAGACGAAGCTCCTACCCAACACCGCCCCCTACTTCAAACCAATTCCAATACCCCCGTCAAGACCAAATGACTTTAAACATATTGCTATTAATATAAATGTTTAATTAAATACTTATGCTTATGATATTCCTATTGTTACTATCAATAGCAGTAGCTATGACTACTGCTACTTATCTGTCTATGGTTAATAAACAGAGACGGGATTGGAGAAAGTACGGTCGTGCAGGTGAAACCTACGACAAGTTTTGTTCACGTTATTATACTAGATACGTATAAATATTAGTGATAAACTAAAAGTGGCACACTTAGCATTAAGTATGCTAGGTGTGCCAGTATTCATACATCTAAGTTACATTAAGTTGTACGATAACTATGTGAATAGCTTTCTAATACTATTAGTAGTGTTAGTATTGATACTAGATGCTAACGATGTTGTTAAAGAACTATTGGCTTAATCAAACCAAATGACTTTAAACATATTGCAGTTACTATCAAACCAAATGACTTTAAACATATTGCCATTGTGCGTGTAGTCGGGATGCATATTGGTTGAACAGTTGCCGACTGATTTATAACATTTAATTCGTTTTATTATGGGAACAAGAGTTAATGATGCTGCTAGAAAGGCAGCCGAAGCAGCTGCAAAAGCTGCAAAAGAAGCTGCTGATGCAGCAAGTGCTAACGCTGAAACAGTTGCTACCGATGCTACTGCTGATGAAGCTGCTGACGCTCGTATAGTTGACCTATCCGAGTATCATGGACAGGAAGCAGACGATATTACTCGTCTCTTGCTTGACCGTCCTGATTTTGAGAATCACGACAGCTTAATGATTACTAATATCATTGATAATAGCAGTCGTTATGCAGGTGCACTTACTGTGGTTGTTAATCGCAACATTCCACAGTTTGTGAAAGATGCTGCTAGTGGTACTTATGTCGAGTCTACGACTCGTAATATATTTACTAGTCGTATTCAGCTTGCAGCCATTCTCAAAGGTCAAGGCGAACCAATGCTCGCCAACGCTGTTATGACAGCTCCGTTGTCAGTGTTGCACGTTATCTTCAAGAAGGCACGTATTAGTGTGCTTGGACACGTGCTTGCGCAAGGTGAAGTATTCGTTAATCCGTATGCTGCTAAAATGTCTCGTGAAGAACGTGTTAATGAACACGACCGTTACGAGTATTTCCCGTACGAACTTAGTATGCGTACGTTGTCCCTTGCGGACGAAATGCTCATGGCAGACATGTTGGCTAAATACCAACCTGATGCAGAGGGTGCAGCTTAACCAGTTACGTAGGAGAGGGAAACCTCTCCTACTAAACTAAGAATACACCATTCGGCACGTGTTCGACAATACTCTCGACGTGTGTTCGCTAACTGGGATTGGGAACAACCCTAGTCACCTGATAAGCGAAATGCTACAACTGATAAGCGAAGCTAATCAACTGATAAGCTAAAATCATAAACCAATTTAAATAACAAAAGTATTATGAAGATAAATGAAAAGAAAACTATAATAAACATAGATGTTATAGCTGTTGATACTCTTGAAATCACATATGATAATCATACAACTCAAATGATTCATCCTAATGATATAACTGAATACATATCTAAGCTAAAAGCCGATATTAAAAGACTATTAGACATATTATCAAAGATTGACTAGTTAGCAAGCTAAAACCCTTGCAAACCCTAAGGGTCGCAGCAGCTCCACGTTAGCCAAGAGTAATGGACTAATAGCGGAGTTAGAAAATCCGATGCAGAATCCGATGCGTCTATATTATATATATATATATTATATACTTTAGTATATAATTATAATATATATATATATAGGGGTCGAAAAGACCGTCCGCAAGGTCGGTGACTATTGTCGTAGACAATAGGAGCAAGCTCACACAATCACACCCAACAACAACAAATAGTATCAATAGTATCAATAGTATCAAGACTATTACTAGTATTGACAACATCAATGCTCGGAAGGGTCGCTAAGGCTCCTCGTTAAGCTAGATAGTAGAATAGACAATAGAGTGAGATAATAGTAGTGGAGTAAGAATAGTTAGAAGATGTAGATAAGAGAGATGAGTTGGTTAAGTAGTGGGGACTACTCCCTCTCTCACCTCCACTCCCTCATTCTAACTCACTACTCTAACCTACAATGTTGCGACTACTACCTAAACCTCTTCGTTTATGGAGTTGAGATTTGAATCCTATTTTATTATCATACTATTAATCTATACTATTAATCTATACTGTTGTTTCTATTATATTAATAGTTAGGATTTGAATCCTATTCTATAATTCTACTATTAGATATTATTATAGTCCTAATTATTGGTTGTTATTGTTAGTTCTAAGTTCCTAATATCTATGATATTAGTCCTTAGTATTAGAATTATGGTCGTTAGAATTATGGTCGTTATTATTGTAATTGTCTTTGTTATTAGTCCTCTATAATAGTTTCACTATTATATCGGATTGATAGTCTTAATAATAATACTACTATATTGTCTACTATTATATTATAGTTGTTATTATTAGAGCGTCACTACCATTGTCTTTGACAATAGTAGTTCGGACGATTCCGATAATAACGATACTATGTATTACAACTGATAACGGGAATAGTACTATTAGTAATACTATTATTAATAATTGTATTGTTGTGTAGTTTGGCTTGTCCCGCTCGCAAAGCTCGCTGTCTTCCCCCATAAAGGGGTGACGTTACTGTACTTCTTTTGCTCTTTATCTTATTCACTTATTAACTTATACTATTATGTCTAACTACGATATTATTGTCTTAGCATTACTATTTATTATCGCACTTATTAAATGCAGTGAGTTTCTTATTAACACTAAGATTACTCTTCTTACTATGTTATTCGCTTTAATAATAGTTGCGTCTACTTTATGTATATTCTTAATATTATTTGATATTGCTTCACCATGACAGATTATCAGTTCCATATATTTCTATCTTTAATTGGGATAGTTATATGCCTATGTTATTTAATGTTTAATTACCTTTCTTATAAGAAGGTTATTATCATTCGTTCTTTAGTTCAAACTATAATAACTTATATAATAGTTATTAGTTTTATTCGTCTACTATATCGTACTATACTGTTATAGTATGGATTCTACTTTTAAAATTAAATTCTTAATAATTAATACTTGTATTTATGAAAGCTATTGTAAATGATAAAAAGCATATAACTCTTGTATCTCATACAAATGGAGTTACTATTGTTGAAGCTAGTGGTTGTATTATTGATTTAGATTTTCAATCACTTGGTTCTATTTTTGAACTTGCTGATTTTGGTAATACTTATACTATTAAAGATTGTGATGAGATTGAATCTCTTAAATCTGATAATAATGAGTTAACTGAACGTATTAAGTTTCTTGAAAATCAACTTGTTAATAGTGATAATAGAATTACTGAATTACGTAATCAAATTAATGGTCTTAATAATGAACTTAATCTTCGTGGAGAACGTATTGCTCAATTAAATAAGATTATTGAAGAGAAAACTAATAGTCTTATTAAGTTAGAGAATATCGAAGATACTCTTAATGCTACTGTTAAAGTTAATGAGAAACTCAATACTCAATTAAGCCGTTCTAAAGAAGATATTGATAAACTCGATAAACAATTGGAAGAAAAGACTTCTAGATTAGCTGAAAGAACTCATGCTTTAAGAGTTTTTAGACAAGCTCTTTATGATTTAAGACTTTATGTTCAACCATATAAAGAATACGAACTAGATTTTGAATGGCTAACTATTCGTAATTCTATTGATTCCGGTTTCTTTATTCGATTTAAAGATACTGCTAGTGCTGCTAGAGCTATTGGTGATTGTAGATATTACATATCTCTTAAAGACGTATTAGATAAATACGAAAATGATATTGTAGACTTCAATGTCTCTGCTATGGATATTTATTATATTCATAAAGCTAGTCCTAATGTTGTTTGTAAGTTCAATTATGATAATTTTAATATTACTTGTAAAGACCAACGTACTTCTAATACTATTAATACTCTATTGAATTGTTCTAATATATCAGTTTATGATATAATGGATAAATTCAAAGATGATATAGCTTATAGCAATACTCATTAAATATTATCATTATTGTTTGGTATTTCCATTATTTATTGCTATACTTGCATCCGTATTACAAAATTTAAGATTATGTATGACGAAGGTGTAGAATTTCCTATTTGTGGTTTGGTAGCTGATATAGACTATCTCGACTGTGAAATGGCTAATAATTGGAATACTGGAAATACTCTAAGCGAGGATAACATAGACCTCGACTTAGATATAACTCATATTGAAGATTAATTAAATACTAATAGTTATGAATGAAAAGAAAGAAGTCGATGTTCTTAGTAAGAAACGTCCAACAGTTAACGAATTAAAGACAGAAGTTATTCGTCTACGTAAATCTAATGAAAAGTCTGATGCTGGTCTTAATCATTATAAGGCTATGTATGAGAATATTTGTAATGAAGATAAAGCTCTTCGTAATATGTCTTCTAAATTAAGTGCTGCTAATAATCAATTGGAAGCTAATAATAAAGCTCTTAAAGACGGCATTAAATTTCTCGAATCTAAGTTAGATAAAGCTAACAAAGATTATGAAGAGCTTAAAGCTAAGAGACAGTATAATACTGTTGGTTTTGTTATTGCAGCTATTATTGCTCTTGGTGCTGTTATTACAATGATTTTACGTTTAGTATAATGCCGATACGTACTCTATTTAATTAATATCTGACAAAAGGGTTAAATAAATGTCGGTTTCCACTCTATTAAGATTATTCAGGTCGTGAGACTAGGGTAATATTAGTAGAGTTTTTTATTGTCTAATTTAAAAACTTATTATAATGAAAGAAATTATTGAAGCTATTATTGCTGCCGCTATGTGTTCTGATTCCAAAGCTATTGATAAAATTAAAGAAGATTATCGTAGAAGTTTTATTTCCGGAGAATATAATAATAAAATTAAAGAAGATATAGAATCTATTAATGTCAAAGGATTAAATGAGCTTCTTAATGATATTCTTGAAGCAGATTATCCTATTGAAGATAAAATTAAAGCTATTGAACAATGGGATGATATAATGACTAATTACGTCAAATATATGGAAGAACTTCGTAATAAAACAATGGAAGGTTATGATAATCTTTGTAAGAAGTATCACGAGAAAGAAAATAATGTATATACTGTATTTTATTCTTCTGATGATAATTTAGTTTTTCTTGATAAATATAATATATTTAGAAATGCTTTTACAGGAAAAAATCCTATTAATATTTATAAAGGAAATAATCCTAATGAAGCAGCGGATATTGTTGAAAACTTTATTATAACTAATCCTAAATATTATTTTGTAGATTATCGTAAGATATATAAAGATTGATATTTTGTTTGTCTGTTTTAGTTAAACTAAAATTAAATTTGTCGTATTGTAATATCTATTATTCGTGAGAATAGTATTTATTGGTTTTATGGAATTATAATAGTGCTGTTCGTGAGAATCGCACTATTTCTTTTCTTGATAGCTCTGATGATGACTAATCTAAGTTGAAACATTGACCAAATGGTTGAAGTAAGGGAAATCCTCTTCGTAAAATGTCAGCTATAAATACATAGTATTTGTGTTTAATACAAGTTTATTAATTACTGTCGTGAGATAGAACAGAACTTAATTTAATTTTTACCCCTAATTAAATTACTGTCGTGAGATAGAATTAGGACTTTTATAAATATTAATTATTTAGCTTGGAGCAGAAGCGTCTGCTCCTTTTTCTATGATTATTAATTAATTAAAACTATATACCGACATGAATGAAAGAGAATTTATTAAACTAGTTAGAAAACTGCAACTTTTGCAGTTAAAAGTATTAGGTGAAGAATATCTATCTATTGATATAGCTCTTGGTAGAGCTAAACCTACTACTTATGTTGGTTTCTATTTATTCATTTATGATAGTGAAAACAATGTCAAAGAACTATATAGTAAGACTTTATATAGTACTTCTTTGTGTAGTGATGAAGTAAGAAACAATAATACTATTGTTAATAGTAGAACTCTAAATGAAATAAAGAAGAAAGTAACAGAATCACTACTCCTTTATGGGGGAGAAAAGCGGAGCGAAGCGGAGCGGTCAGATGCTCCTATTAAATAATAATAATTAAATACTAAACGTAATGATTAAGAAGAAAATTAAATTCGGAAAGCATGAGAGAAGCTATAAGTTAGTAGCTTTTACTCTTAATGTACTTGAAAGTACTAGTGTTAAATTTGTTAAGATGGAAGAAAGGAGACGTATACCTAGTTATGCCGAAGTTAAACGAGTTTAAACAAAATAATGGTAAGCTCATTATCACAACTGGTAAATGTCTAGTTTGTGGTGATGAGCTTATTGTATTTGGTACAGATGATTTATATATCTGTCCTAAGTGTAAGGAAATACTAGACGGTGGTAATTGTTTAGTTCTTGAAACTATGTTTGTTGAAGATGATAGAATAGTTACTGCTAGAAATTGTATTGTTCCTAAAGACCAAATGCATACAAATGTTCCTATTGTATGTATGCCCTCTGATGAATTTAATAAGCTATACGAAATATATAAAACTAAAGCTAATTAATATGGTTGTAGATTTAAAACAATGTGTTAATCCTGATAGTACGTTTGATGTATATTTTGAAGGACTTAAAGCTGTTATATCTCATGATGCAGATGTTAATGCTTATCATTGCATTATTATAGATGTTCATGATGATAGATGTTGTGAAATTATTCCGTTACCTAGAATTATGAATACTGATAAGTATAAGATATTCCCCCGTAAAGGAGCGTGTTGTATACAATATCTTCCTAATCAAATTGTTAAATCTTAGTAATATGGGACTAAGTTTTAAACTATCTGCTGTAAATGAGGAAAAGAAGATTCCTTGTGAGAAAGTAATAATGCAAATTGTTGTAGGTACTATTGTTCTACATAACAATGAATATAAGTTCAATCCTAAAGGTACTGATGAACTTATTACATTATCTGAACGTTCATACTCATGTAAAGGCTTTAAGACAATATATACTCGTGCATTGGATAGTCATGGTAGACCTACTAAGATTGTTAGATGTACTGATGCTTATTGTACTATGCCTAGTTGTTATATTCCATTTAAGATAGGATTACCAGTTAAAGGTTATATTCTTAAATGTCGTGATAATATTGATAAATTTTTATTGAAATGCAATGAATTTTGAAAAGTTTGATGATGCTAAAAAAGATGATAGTGTCTTGAATAGTTTTACTCGTGACCAAAAGATTGCTTATGAGAATCTTGTAGCCTTTATAGAAAAAGGTTATGTTGAAGGCGATTATAAACGTGCTCTTATTGGTTCTGCGGGTACTGGAAAAACATATATGATACGTGAAGTAATAAAGAGATGTGGTTTAGCTAAATCTGTTATTGGACTTGCTGCTCCTACTCATAAAGCTGCTCGTGTTCTTCGTTTGTCTACTGGATATGCTACATCTACTGTTGCTAGTGACTTAGGTTTAAGACTTAATACAGATGTTACTGATTTTGATGTTAATAATCCTCCTTTTGACCCTTTAGCTGAAAAGAAGATTAAACAATATAAGCTATATATTGTTGATGAAGCATCTATGATTGGTATTAATCTTAAAACTCTGATAGAAAGAGAATGTGAACAGTTTAAGTGCATGTTGATTTACATGGGTGATGCGCACCAGCTCCAGCCAGTTAAAGAAACTCGCTCACGTTGTTTCGATAATATTAAGTTTTATACTCTTAGACAGATTGTAAGACAAGAAGAAAGTAATCCTGTTAGTGAATTATTAAGGATATTGAGAAAGGATATTGATAATAGAACTTGGAAGTTCCTAGAGTTTATCAATAGAAATCGGTATGCTTTTGATTCTACTCAAACTAAAGGATATTATACTTGTGGTGCATTTGAGTTTCAATCTCTTGTAATAGACGGATTTTATAATGAAGAATTTACTAGAGATGTTGATACTTGTCGTCTCGTTACTTATACTAATAAATCTGTGTCTGACTGGAATAAATTCATTCGTAAGAATATTATTGAAGATAGTGGTAAAGCAATTCTAACTAAGAATGATTTAGTAATGTCTTATAATACTTTTATTGATGATTTTAAAGAACCTATTATTATTAATTCCGAAGATTATATAATACATGATATTAAGAACTTTACTAATAGAGATAATATTCATGGATTTAATGTAACCTTCATACGAGTTAATGGTGGTAATAGAACTAAACCTTTATTTGTAGTAGACCATTCTGATTTTAATAATGCTATGCTTTATTATAAGTTAGGTGAATCTTATATTTATAATGCTATTAATGCTGATAAATATAATAGAACTAAACGTTGGAAAGAATACTATGAATTTAGGGAAAGAAACTTATTATTAGTTAATCTATTAGATAAAGCTACTAATAAGATAAAATTCAGTCGTGATTTAGATTATGGTTTTGCTCTTACTGCAAATAAAGCACAAGGAAGTACTTATGCTGATGTGTATGTAGACATAAATGATATTGTATTTGATACTAGAACTGGTAATCCTTGGGGAAATATAGATGAAACCCTTCGTAGATTATATACAGCTTGTAGTAGATGTAAAAATCGTTTATATTTGTGTTATGGACAATAAATAAAGTATAAGTATGAACTCTATGTGTTATGATGTCGAAGTAACTAGAAATTACTTCTCGGTAGTATTTGTTGATTTACGTAGTTATCTCAAAATATTTAGTGATTGTGTCGATAATTATGGAAAAGCTATTCCTCTTGTTGATAAACTTACTATTGCAGAGATAAAACAACGTTTAGAAACAATACCTAAGAAACGTTTTGTTTTATATGAAGATGATGATACTGATTTATTCAGTTTATTATATTGGTTACAACAGAAAGCAGACTATTTCGGCTACAATAACAAAAAGTACGACCGCTTAATGTTAAGTGCATTACTTATGTATTATAATCAATTTGATAAGCCTAGTAAGTTAATCACATTCTTATATGAAACATCACAGAGAGTTATTCGTAGTTCTAATAATGATACTCTTTGGACTGATAATTTTACTTCTCTTATACTTCGTAATAACGTGGCATTTCGAGACTTAGATTTATTCCAAATCTTTAGGCTAGACCATTATCATAAAAGTCTTAAACAGACTTCTATTAATATTAAATGGTATAATCTAAAAGAGTATACTATGCCACCTATTGGTGATTTAGATAGACATTATTATCACGAGAGACTTCCTGAAGCTAAGGGAATGACAGATAGAGAACTTAATATCCATTATCGTAATGTATTTGAACGATTCATACCTAGAGAATATCTTCAAGAAATGGCTGATTATAATGACAATGATGTATATATTGTTGCCGAGCTAATTAGAATGAATCAAGAAGAAATTCTTTTAAGGTATCGTATTAGTGAGGAATATAATGTAGATGTGTATTCTGCTAGTAGAAGTACAATAGCTGATAAAGTTATTGTTAAACTATATAGTAAGTTTACTGGTCTACATCCTAAAGCCTTTATTGATACTAAGACAATACGTAGGAAAATCTTGGTTTCCGAAATCTTGTCAGATAAAATCGCATTTTCGACCCCTGAATTGAACGATATTTTGTCAGACATACGTTCCCTTACCTTGAAGGGAAAAAAGGGCGAATTTGACCGAGAATTTACCTTTATGGGCACGTCCTATACCATCGCAACTGGGGGTCTACATTCAAATGAAATTCCGGCTGTATATGTTGAAAATTCTGATAGTATCATTGTTGACAGAGATGTTGCAAGTTATTATCCTAATATGATACGTAGTCTTAAAGTATGTCAGAAACACCTTATTCCTAAAGCATGGTTTCGCATAGCCGATACTATTGTTGATGAACGACTAGAACATAAACATTTAGCCAAAGATAAATCTCTTGATGTTATGGAGAGAGATAAACATGCTACTGCTGCTGCTTGTCTAAAGATTGTAGCAAATGCTGGTATATTTGGTAAAATGGGAAGTGAGAAGTCATTCTTATGTGACAAGAAAGCAATGTATCAAGTAACTATTAATGGTCAGTTATTCTTATTGATGTTAATAGAGAAACTTGAACTTGCAGGTATTCATGTTATAAGTGCTAATACTGATGGTATTGTAACTATTGTTCCTAGAGAGTTAGAACAAACTGCTGATGATATTTGTCATTGGTGGGAGAAACATCTAGGATTAGAGCTAGAATTTACATATTATACAAAATATGTAACTGAAGGTGTTAATAGTTATCTTACTGTTAAACGGGGAGGTAGTAGTAAGTTCAAAGGCAGAATGAATCCTAAGATGTTCTTAGAGGATTTGTCTAAAGGATATAATTCTCCTATTGTAGCTAAATGTGTTACTGAATACTTTATTAATGGAACTCCTGTAATGGAAACTCTTAGAAATGCTAAATCTATTCTTGATTTCTGTCGTACTCAAAATGTTAATCATAAGTATAGACTAGAGTTTACTCATGTCGTAGACGGAAAGATAAGAACGGATGTAGTGCAGAGGAATACAAGGTTTTACATCTCCTCTACGGGGGGAACATTGATGAAAGTTGAGAGTATGGGCTGGAATGAGCGTAACGAAGAACAAGTTAAGAAAAGTTCTCTATGTGCAGGTCAACGTGTTTCTATATGTAATACTGTTGATGATACTGATATATCTGAATTAAATGTTAATTACTTATATTATTATAATGAAGCTATGGCTATTATAGAACCAATAGAGCAAAGTCGTAATAATAAAGGTAAAGGTAAACGTTTAGTTAAGAAATACTATGGAATGAGAAATACTTTATTTGATTAAAATGAATGATGTAACTGATATTTATAATGAAGCTGCTAATAAATGGTCTGCTAACAAAGGCGTGGGTAGTGTTATTCTATCTGAACCACTAAGTGTAATGAACTTTGTTACAATGGTGTTAGATAAAATGGTAGCTAAAACTCCTGATTTAACGTCTCTTATTATAACAGAGACTATGGAAGATAGGGCTAACATTAATTATTATCTTGATAATACTTCTGAATTTAAAGAGATTCATAAACAATTAATAACTGATAAGCGATGTCTTATACTCACTCGTGATTATGTTGAGCGTTCTCCGTATAAACCTAGTCCTAGTAGTCATAAAGATGTACTTATTACTATTAATGTAAAGAAGTTCAGAAAGATTGCAGAGAAATATAGTGGTAACTATTTTAAGTTTAAACTACTTGCTACTAATGCTATTGATAGTGTTGCTGATAATGCTGTACTTATGTATAAGTATGCTCCTAAAGTATATGAAATTAATTATGCCCACTTAATTAATCGTTCTATTCATTCCCCCATAAAGGAGTACCAAAAGGGTGTTATTCTAACTGATGCAGATAGAATCTATTATGATAAATGTAGCCAATATATTAATGAAAGTGTTACTATATTTGGCACTTTTGAAAAGTTAGAAGAATGTCGTGTTGGTAATACTAGACTTAATATTGCTGCTGAAACTTGTAGATTACAAGTAGCAGAAAGTAATGGTTGGTCTGCTAAAATGGATATGACCGATGCAATGTGCCGTAAGATCGATGAACTATATAATCCTAGTGCTTTAGTTGAGAGAGTTACTCAAACTTATAATATTATTAGAGAACGTACTAAAGTAGTTACTGATAATATTGTTAAGCTAGATGTAATACTTGATATAGTTAAGGAAAATATAGGCAAAAGAATACTTATTATTTCAAAGAATGGAGTGTTTGCCGGAAAGATAACAGAGTACCTAAATGCTAATATAAAATACGAAGGTAAATCTATTATGACTAATGGTGAGATATTCCAAACTGGAATTAGTATTCTACAATATGACTATTGCGGAAACTATCACAATGATATGGAAGGAATACAGGCTTATGATAAGAAAGGTAAACCGAAAGTATATAAGACGGGAGCTAAAATCGGACAGCCAGTAATCATGCAAGCAAGAGCGCAGAGAACGCGAAATTTGGAGCTATTTAATGACGACTATATGAAAGTACTGTCGGCAAATAATTCTATTGATACGAGCTTTATAGGAGTTGTAGATATAGTGATTTTCACTTCACCTCTTTGCAGCTCAATACGAGACTTAAAATATCGAATACCTAATCTATCTTTTAGTTCCGTACCTAATATAATATATAAGGTATACTGTAAAGGTACGAATGAAGAAAAGAAGCTAGCAGAAACGAAAGGAGGAAAAGACTATGAAATAGTTAAAGATAGTGAAAATGATTTCATAATAGGAGAATAATAGATGCTAATCTTTGGAGTTATAAAAGAAATTAGTATCTTTGTAGAGTAATCAATAAGCGACCTTTGAAATAATGGAAGAAGTAAAGACAGAGAATGAAAAAACTCTAGCTAAGACAGAACCAAAAGCAAAACCTGCTACTAATAATAATATGGTTATGGCTTCTGCTCTGAATACCCTAGACATTTACAATCCCGATGATAGGAGTAAGTTAGAGTTGTATCTGAAATCAGTAATGTCTAGTGATAAGTGCGGTATTAAGACTATTCAAGATGGTCTTGCAATATATAGTCGTGCTAAAGAACTAGGTTTACCATTTACTAGTTGTATTGAACATCTAGGAGTTATTAATGGTAAAACTACATTAGATGTTCACTTAATTAAAGCGTTATTATTGAAGGCAGCTATAACATGGGAATGCACTAAAGATTATATAGCTCTGTATGAATATACAGACGGTAATAATGTTTATATTGATAGTAAGATACCAGAGTATTGTAGGAGATTCAAAAGCAAGAAAGAAGCTGATGAATTTAATGCTAGTTCTGATAATGACGAAATTGGTATTTATCCAGTTAGGAATTATCAAGATTATAATGGTACTATATATAAGGAATATCAGCTAAATAATAAGTTCGGGGTTGCAGCTAATCAACAACAAGCTAAAGATATTGCAGCTAAGGGATTAGTTCCAATCTTCCGAATACCTAATGTTCCTTGTGATTATATTACTGAATATAAACTTACTCGTGTGGTAGATAACAGAGTTATTACTAGTATAGGACATTTTAGTTATAGTGATGCTGTAACTGCTGGACTTACTAGTAAAGATACATATACTAAATATATGAGAACTCTCATTGGACATAGAGCGTTTACACTAGCTGCTCGTGATATAGCTGCTGATGTTATACTTGGTTGTATGGAAACAACAGAAGCTAAGATAGTAAACAATATGAATATCAGCGATGCTGATATTGTAGAGATTTGATAGTAATAGAAGTCTAACTATTACTAATCAATAGATACGAAATAAGACAAAAACTAAGATAACAATAGGCTTTAAGCCTAGTATTAATAATTATTAACTTTTAAAATTTTTACAATTATGGGACTTCAATTTGGCATGAGCGCTGTTCAAAGCGGTAAGAGAGTAATGCAAGCTAGTAACGAACCTACATTGACTGCTAACAGTACTAAAGCTAAGTTTAGCTTGGCAGGTGCAGTAACTCGTATCATGGGTCTTGTTCCCGGTGATAACGTACAGTTTGTTAGTAATATTGCTGATATTGATGCAGCTATTGCTGAACGTGATGCCGAAGTAATGGCATGGTGCGAAGAGAACAATGTTGAGTTTGGTACAGAAGCTGCTCGTGCTGCTCTTATTCAGAACTTCGGTGAATATGGTATTTGTAAAGGTGTACCTTTGTTCGAGAAGAACGGAGAAATCAAACTTGCAGGTGTTCGTATGACTGCTGAACAGAAAGCGGCTGCATTTGAACTTAACAAAGAAAGAATCGCAGAAGAAGTTGGTAAGTCAGTAGAAGAAGTTACTATTGATGACTACAATCCTACTACTCGTGCTTACTCCGGTGCTCGTACTTCTACTTCTTCCAATCTTACTGGTCTTGGTTTGCCGTTGACTTTCTCCGATTCTTCAATGTGGTCGGAATTGAAAGAAAATCTCGGTGACGAAGCAGAGAAGTTTAACCGTGTATTTGAAGTTAACTTGAACGAACCGTTCGTAGTTGCTGTTGAAACTGGTAAAGTTATTGGTGATGAAAAAGAAACTGTTGAAGTTAACGCTTATAAGATTTCTTTCAAAGCCGATGAAGAACCGATTGCTCGTCAATCTTCTAAATAAGAACTTCTTCCGGTTAGATAAAAAGCTAGATTATAAAGAGCTAAATTCTTAATTGAATTTAGCTCTTTTTTATTTGGCTATGATTTAAAAAATTATTATATTTGGAAACTTTGCAATAAACAACAAGCCTGTACAACTTGTTGTTGTTAGTATTAATCTTTATAAAAACAAATTTTATGAGTACTCAAAAAGAAGAAAGTGCTAAAGTAGAAGAACCAGTAGTTAATCAATCAGCTAATAATGCTGCAACTACTGCAACTAAGAAGCGTCGTAGAGGTATTAGTAATGAGACAAGAACTACTGCTCGTAAGAAGTTCTCTCATAAAGATGCTATTAATAATCTTTGGTTATTTGTTGGACATCTTCATGCTCGTGTTGCTTGGGTAACTATGAAGGAAGATAACAATATGCGTCCAGCATTTGCAGGAAAAGCTATTCCACAGCTTGTTATTGAAGCTACTTCTCTTCATACTAATCCTGCTGATGTTCGTGTTGCTAGTAAGACATTTTGGCCCTATGAAAGTAATGTTGACTATATTCCTGGCGGTGCTAAAGAGAAGTTTATTAATATGGACTTTGCTTGGATAAAACACTTCCTTGATGTGGTTGTATTCAAAGGTCGTGAAATGACTGACGAAGAAGCTGAAATGCTTGAACTTGGTTATGTTGATTATGACGATAATGGTCAGTATGAACCAGTTGAAGTAGAAGATGTTATCAAGGCTTGGGGAGTTCTGTTTGACAATGTAGTTAAACTTGTTGAAACAGGTGGAGAAAATGGTAAATCTGCATTACTTGATAAGACAGGTAAACCTAGACAATTTTGGTTCAGACTTAATCGCTATTATAAGAACAAAGGTGATTGGGCTTTCTCCGGTCAAGGTTCAGAAGAAGGCGATTTGGTATTCCCGAATATTGTAGGTCAAGGAATCTTTGAAGAACAGTTCATGCTTGATGCTAACCATTTCAAAGAACCTAGTCTTATGTTTGATATTACTAAGGAACGTATTGCTCCTATGGAAGGTGTACAATCTAAACAAAGAAAAGCTCCTAATCTTGGAACTGCTGCTGGTATTGGCGGTATTCCTATGGGTGCAGGAATTGTTAATCCATCTATGCCTATGGGCGGTTTTGCAGGTGGTGTAGCAGGTGGATTTGTTCCTACTGAAAGTTCTGCTTTTGCTCCTGAAACAGAAGATAATGGTGGACTTCCATTCTAAGTAATCCAAATATATTTCGTTAATAATGTTGTAATAATTCCCGTAGAATTTTTGGATTCTACGGGAATTTCTTTTATCTTTATTTCGATTAATAAAAAATTTAAAGATATGGAACTAAAAGATATTATAAAAAGTGAATGGAAAGTTATAGATGAATTTCCATCATATCTTATCAATAATAAAGGTGAGATATTCAGTGTTCATTCTAATAAACTTCTCGATGTCAATGTTAATTCTAAAGGTTATGCCTTTGTAGTATTACGTGATAAAAAACAAGGTGTTAGTAAAACTAAAGAAATCCATAGAATAGTTGCTAAATATTTTTTAGATAATCCTAATCCTATTGAATTTACACAAGTTAATCATAAAGATGAAAATCCTCTTAATAACAATGTGTCCAATTTAGAGTGGTGTACTCCAAAATACAATTCTAATTATGGTACTAGAAATCAAAAGATAAAAGATTATTTTAATCCTATTGTACAATGTGATTTAGAAGGAAATAGAATTAGAGTATTTCTTAATAATCAATATGCTAGTATTTATACAGGTTGTAATCATAGTGCTATATCTAAAGCTAGAACAGGTGTAAATTCTATGTGTGGAGGTTTTAAATGGAAAAGTCCTACACTCGATGAAATAAAAAGACTAAAAGAAGTAAGAGAAAACGATTCTACAATATATTATATTTTTATAGATGAAAAGAGGAATCAAAAATGACTTGACTAAAGAATTTATATTATCTAAGGTTAGTCAAGAAATGATTATGGCTAAATATAGTAATATACCTCTTGAAACTATAAATGAATGTATTGAATTAAACACTCTTATATGTTCTCCTTTTAGAAATGATAGACATCCTACTTTAGGCTTTGCTTTCAATAATAAACATAAGCTAAAAATTAGAGATTTTTCAGGTGTACTGTTTGGCGATTGTTTCGACCTAGTAGCTTATGTACTAAGTTTTAAAACTGGTCGTCATATAAATGTTGCTAATAAGGCAGATTTCTATTATATATTAAAGCATATAGCTTATACTTTCCGTAAAATAATATATGACGGAGAAGTAGATGAAGAGAATGAAATCTTACTTAAACAAGTAATATCTAAAATCAAAGCTAGTAAACCAATTATTGAAATAGCTACTAGAACTTGGACTAATAACGATAAGAATATTTGGAGACAATGGGGAGTTAGTCTACATTGGCTTAATACTCATTTTGTCTATCCTGTTGACCAAATGTATATTAATAGGTATTGTCAACCTAGTCCTAAATATACATATAAGGAATCAGACCCTTGTTATGCTTATGTTACTGGACTTGATAGTAATGGTATTTATAATATCGAATGTTATTTTCCTCTTCGAGATAGAAGTAAAGGAGAAATCAAGTTTATAACTAATCATAATGGTCTTGTTGGAATACTTAATCTCGATAAACCTAAATATGATATAATTATTATTACTAAATCATATAAGGACAATCTAGCATTAAGTTACTGGTTACATTCCTATCCTTTACGGGGGAATTTGTCAGAGTCTCAAATAGGAGTAATTAATGTTACTTCGGAGAGCTATGTTCTCAAAGATTACGAATATAACTGGCTTCAATCTAAGCTAAATGATAATGGAATACTTATTTCTTTTTTTGATTGTGACCTGACAGGAGTACGTGGTGCTCGTAGGTTACGAAAAGAATATGGTATTATACCTATTGTTATTCCAAGAAGTTATGGTGCTAAAGATTTCTCGGAGTTAGTTAGTATGTATTCAAGAGAAACTATTAATTCGTTTATAGAACAAACTGAATCATTATTTGAATATGAGTAGAGAAGAAGAGTATGTGCCGCTTCCAAAAGCACAAGAAGAACGTAGAGTAATTGATTTTAATTCATTTGCTCCATTAAAGAGAATAGCTATAAACAGTTTCGGTAATAGCGGAAATGTTCATAGCTATTATTTTATGTATCCTTTAACAGATGAAGAAGAGAAGTATCTTAATCATATTAAGCAACAAATGGTTGATAATCCTAATACTTTAACTCGTATCTCTCTTTCTGATGGTACACCAATTGACTTTTCTAAGATAAAGATTTATGGTAACTTTGAGTTTGATAATCCTGAACACTTAGCTATCATTAAGAATTACTTAGATAAAGATATGTATAGTAGTCATAAGATTCCAAGAGAGTTTAATTATGAAGCTAATACATCTGTATCTAAAGGAAACTTTATACAGTGGACTGAAAGTACTGATTATCTAAAGTGTTTCAAGTTCTATCATGCGAGAATAGGTAAACCTAAAAAGTATATAATTGTAAGACTTACAGCAAATGAAGTTAAACAACGTAAATCCGTTTAGTTATCAGTTAGATGCTTCTGATATAAGGATGATTCAACACAATCTTAAAGTTAATGGTACTTCCAATACTATTGCTAGTTATCTTCATGAATTAGATTTACCTAATTATCCTTATATTCAAACTATTCATTTTAGATATAGATGGATAATGGCAGCTCTTATATATTTAGGTTATGATAAAGAATCTCTTGAAAAGATTCATGAAGCTAATCTTAAATATGAAGAAGTTAATCCTCCTATTGTTTACGAAAAGAAAAAGGAAAGTAATAAGACTAGTAAACGGATTACCAAATCTTCCCCCATAAAGGAGCGGAAATCTGTTACATCTTCCTCTCCTAATCCTAAAGTTAGGATTATTGTTATAGATACTAATAAGTCTATGATAATAGATAGAGAGGTTGCTATTGGTCTTATGCGTGAACAACCTAATAAATATAGAATTGAAGAAGTATGAGTGAATCGAAAAATATTACTCTTTATAAGCGTAATGCACAAGGTAAACCTATCTTTTGGTCAGCAGAAATACTAGGTCATAAGATAATTCTAAAGTATGGTATTGTTGGTAAGACAGGTACTACATCTGAATATATTCCGCCTAGAGGTGTTGAGAAAGAATGGAAAACTATTGTTGCTGCTAAACGTAGAGAAGGTGGTACTGAATTAGGAGAATTATATGATAATACTCCTGCTGAAATAACAAATGAAGATGATTTATTTAATTATCTTGATTGTTATCTTCCTAAGTACAATACTAATAATGAAGGTTTTGTTCTTCCTATGTTAGCTAAGATATATGAATATAATAACGAACAGGGACTATTAGCTCAAATGAAGATTAATGGTGTTCGTTGTAATATATCTGCTGTTATGCGTGGTGAAGGATTCTTTAAAACTAAAGGACTTGTATTTCGTAGTCGTAAAGGACTTGAATATAAGTGTCCAGTATTAGAGAATGTGATATTGGATGAAGTACTTACAGATAGACAGTTCAATCGTATGTTAGAAGATAATTTAGTATTAGATGGAGAGTTATATATTCCCGGTCTTGAACTAAATGATATTCTAAGTGCTGCCGAGAATCTTAAAAGTCCATATAATCGCTTTCTTCAATTTTGGTGTTACGACTTAGCTATTGATGATATGATTCAAACTAGTCGTATATCATTATTGAAATCAGAGTTTGGTAAATTTAAGATGCCTAATTACGTTAATGCTAAAGCTATTCTTGATTATCACATGAATAATAAGAAACGTTTCGTACTTATTCATACTTACGATAATCTTAATGGAGATGAAGATATTATTAAATATCGAGACCTCTTTGTTGAAGCTAAGTTCGAGGGAGCTATTCTTCGTAATCCTTATGCTACATATCAATTTGGCAAACGTAATTCTACTATGTACAAAAGTAAACCAATACTAGATGGTAAATTCAAGATTATTGATATTATTCCCGAAGGAGCTAAACGACCTAAGTTTAGTAAATTCGTTCTTCGTAATGATGTTAATGGTGAAACCTTTGAATGTATGCCGATTGGTGATGCTTCTACTCGTGAAAGTTATCTTCTTAATAAAGATAAACTTATTGGTAAGACAGCGTTTGTCGAATATAGATGTAGGTCAGGAGTGAAGAATGTCCCGAGTCATGGGAATGTTTTAAAAATACTTAATAATGAGCCTACTGGATTACCAAATAATATCGAAGAAGAAAGTTAATTATAATAAATCTTATATAGACTATAAGAAGAAGAAACTGATAATAAAAGATATACATCTGAAAGATAAACTAAAGATGTTATTAATGATTAAGTTCGACCCAGTGGAAGGACAAGAATCAATATATCTAGGTTTTCTTACAGAAGATGTTCAAGGTCAATGCCGAAATGTATCTGTTTCAGATTATGGTTATTATTCTGTTAATGCTTCTGATATAATACGAAGCCTTCGTGTTACATCTGATACTAACGTTAAGTTAGAAAAAGAAGAAGAGGATGATACCCTTATAGTATATAAGTTGTTAAAGTAAGTCATGGTTTGATACCTTGCCCTATTGTTAGTCGAGAGATTGGCAGTAGGGTTTTTTGTTGTTCCCTTGTAAAGCTAGTGTTTCTATTGTATACTCTGATTGTGAGATAAATCGTTAGCTTATACTCAAAGAGGACTGTCGGAAGTATACAGTAACGACACTCCTTTATGGGGGAAATCAACGAGAATACCCGATATTTCGTCTCTGTACGATTTACTATACTTACCTGAACAACTATATTATTTTTGCCTTGCGTTCAACAGTGAGCCTTAGAATCACTAATCACGTATGTTTAAAAACAGTAAGATTTTCTTTGGTCTATTAGTAAGATTAATTATATTTGTAAAACCGATAATGAAAGAAGAAGAAGATAAAGGTAGATATGTTGTTGTTAGACAACCTAACGATAATAACGCTTATTGTCATGGTCTTAGAATTATTCATATAGTAATAACCTATGAAGAATTACATAAGAAGATTGATGATTATCTTAACGGTAAGATTAAAAGAACTCCTGATGTTTATGCTCCTATTGACTTGTTTAATCATATTATTAAGCATAGGAAGATTTATTCCTTTAAAGAAGCTAAACGTCATGCATATTATTTAAATAGAAAGTATGGAAGAAAATAAAACAACAGTCAGATTTGTTACTATTTCAGAATTCCCTAACTATTGTGTAGGAGAAGACGGAAGAGTTTGGTCTGATAATCGTAAACGTTATCTTAAATGGTATCGTGGTAAAGGTTGTGAAAGACCTCATGTTACATTGTTTCACAATGGTAATAGTTCTAAGCTATTTATAGCTACTCTCGTTGCTAAAGCATTTGTTACTAATCCTAAACCTAATGTATATAAATATGTTAGATACAAAGACGGTAATAGTGCTAATAATCATTGGTCTAATCTTGAATGGTGTCGTAATCAAACCGGAAGTAAATATGGAGCTTAATATTAATAACAGCATTTCTGATATAATATCTGAAATAAGTAAGAAGGATAAGAAAAGACAAGTATTCATTCTTACTAGTCTTATAAAAGATTTAAAGAATACTCGTATAGAAGCTAAAAGTAATTATGAAGATTATAACGCTTCTTATACTCGTAGAACTGATAACTTTCTCGGTCATTTTAATCTAATAATATGGAAAAAGCAATTAGAATTATTAGATATGATTATCGAGAATCTAGATGCTTATCTTGATGAATTATTAGCTAAGTAATATGGAAAGAGCTGAAATATTTCAAAGTGTAGTTAAAGGAAGTAATTTCTTTACTCCTATTGTTGATAGTTATCATACTATTGGTAATCATATTATAGAGCTAAGTTGTTCTGAAAAAGGTGACCGACACGGATTCTATAATAAAGATATTAATGGTATTACCTTCAAAGGTAAATATGGTGTTACTGTTATTACTAATGAAGGAGATGGTTGGAAACGCAATATCGAATTAGATAAGCTGTGTGATTCTCGTGATGAAGCTATTGAATATATTAAATCATTAGATAATGCATAATAGTGAGATAATTCCTGCTCTTATTGCTAGAATAAGACAGAACAATACAGATAATGTAGTTATTCGTAGTAAACTATATAATCTGTTGAACGATGTTACCAATAAGTTTGATGATGTTATTAAAGCTACTCCTCATATTATAGACTTCCAAAAGATGTCTAATGAAAAAGTGCTTGAACATTATTATCTAAGTGTTGGTTCTGAAAGTCTTTGGGATTCTCGTGAGCTTATTATGAAAGCTATTAAAGAACAGAATAAATTAATTAGAGAAGAATATGAAAAACCTAAAGAAACTAGCAAAGAAACTATTAAAGATAAAGAATAAAGAAGTTACTCGTTCATGTTCTAACTGTGAAAAGTATGGAAGTATGAGATGTCCTAATAGTTTCTATTGTTATAGTACTGAAAATAAACCGTTTTTTAAACCAAAACATAATGGGAAGTAGTCTATTTAGTATTAAAGCAGAGTTGCAGGATATTATCTTGCAACTCGAAGAAGGTGAAGCAACAGAAGAAGTTATTGCTAAACTAGGTATTACAGAAGATAATCTTAAAGATAAGATTGGAGATTATCTTCAAGTAATTAAACATTATCAATGTGACGTTAAAGAATGTAGTGACGAAGTTGCTCGTGTTAACCAAATTAAGAAAACAAGAAATAATACTCTTGAACGTCTTAAAGATGCGGTTCTTGAAGCAGTTATAATGTTTGGTTCTACTGGTAAGTCCGGTAACAAAGTAATTGAAGGTAGTACTTATAAGGTCTATTCTCGTAATACTACTGTTACTAAGTTAGACGATGTTCGTATTGCTGATATTATCAGACACTTTATGGATATAGTTACTGAATATCTTGCGAGTACTGAAATTAAAGAAAGTCTTAGTATTGAGTATCTATCTCGTATTATCAGTGCTCACATGAAAGCTGAAAGTTCCCCCATAGAGGAGCTGGAATCTGAACAATCTTCATTTGTAAATGTTACTGTTGACGATGTGTTCTCTATTGATACTGAAATATCAATTCATATTCGTTTATCAGAACTTGCAAATGTTACTAACTTTAATCTTGCTCAATGGATTGGACAAAATCCTCATAAGGTAGAATTTAAGTCTTGTACTAGTAAGTCTATTATCGCAGCTAATTTGAGTATGGATACTGACCTTACTATTGCTAAACAAGAAAGTAATACATCATTAATAATTAAGTAATATGTTTGAAGTAGAAGATTGGGTAGAAGAACTTATTCAAAGAATAATGAATGCCTTTGGATGTACTCGTGAACAAGCTATGATAGAAATCAGTAAATACATATAATTATGGAATTTAACTTTAGAGATTCAAGTTATAGAAGTAAATTCAAAGCAAAAGGAATTGCTTGGAGAGGTAAAATAGGTGTAGACATTAGCGATTGTAAGACAACAGAAGAAGCTATTGTAAAAGCTAAACTCGATTATACAGTTGCTAAATGTCAGCTATCTGCTAAAATGCCAGCACACGATAATGGTGCTAGTCGTGACGGTTCCATATTTCCTAATGTAGTTAATGGGTTTGAATTTGTTGATGTTCCTGGTGAATTTGCAACTTATCGTACAGATTCTAACATTCCTCTTGGGAAAGTAAAGTCTCGTTATGAAATAGTACAAAATCAAATGGCTTTCGGATTTTTCGATGATGCTCTTGGTGGTAGAGTTAAACTTGATAGAGCAGGTTACTTTGGTTATGGACAAAAGATATTCATGTCAGCTAGTTTTGACAAGGATATTAATATTGGTGGTGTTAATGATACTATTCAACATTACTTTGTCTTTACTAATAGCCATGATGGCGGTAGTGCTGTACAAATGATGATTACTCCTGTAAGAGTTATTTGTATGAACGCTCTTCATTCTGCTAAAATATCTGCTGAAAGTTATATATCTTTCAGACATAATAAAGGTGTTAATAGTAAGATACTTACTGTTCCTGAAATACTCGGTCTTACTGAACGTAAGATAGAAGAAGAAGAAGACATGTACAAAGTGTTGTTTAAGACAAAAGTATCGGATGAAGAAGTAAAGAAGTATCTGTCGGCAACTTTCCTTACAGGGGAAGAATTTGAAAGAGTAGATGAATTGAATCTATATAACGGTTTATTCCGAAGAAACAATTCTGCTTTTGAAGCTGCTGAAATATCTATGCAGAAACTAAATACTCTTTGTGATACTTTCGAGTATTATCAAGAAGGTGTCGGACAAAGACAAATAGCAGGTACAGCTTATGGTGCTTATAATGCTGTTACTGGCTACTTCTCTAATGTTAAAGACTATAAGACAGAAGAGCTTCGTTTAAAGAATACTGTATTTGAGGGTGACTATAATACTAGTCTTAAAGCTCTCAATTATGCTTTAGCTGGTGTATGGGAATAAAGAATTTTATTAAGAAACTAATTGGGTTATTTACTGTTCCACGTTGTCCTAATTGTGGTGCTAAACTAGAAGAAGTTCCACGTGAAGAAGAAAGTGACCCAATTGCTTTTAAGTGTATTAATTGTGGTAAAGAATGGAGTTAAAAACCGTATTAAAAACAATCTTATTAGATGTCCCTATTATAGAATGTTTTATTCAGATTATAATAACTGGGATAGCACTAAAGATTACTAATGAAAGGTTAGACGATGAAGTAATAAGCACAGTTACTCTTAACTGCGCTTTATTCTTTGTTCCAATATTAGGTCATGTTCTATTTGTAATATTTATAATCAGGTTTGTTCATTTATTAAAATATCTATATGGAAAAGAAGAATAAAGTAAGGACTTATGGTAACTGTGCTTATTTAGAAATAAGAGATAAAAAACGGTATTATTACCGAGCTTATGTATGTGTGAACGAAGATGCGGATAATTTTATTACTTGGAGAAGACCTAGTAATCCTACTGATTGTCCTTATCATAAATTTAAAAACAATAATTATAATGAGTAAATTAAGTAAAGCAATAGCTAATGCTATTATTGAGTTTGATGCTGGTTTATTAACACAAGATGAACTATATGCTAAACTAGAACAAGATATCGATAATGTATCTGTTAAAGTTTGGCGTGAAGATAAATCTGTTCCATTACCTACTTATGGTAAAGAAGGTGATGCTTGTTGTGATGTCTATGCTAAGAGTATAGAATATGATGCAGACAAAGATAGATTTATTATTCATACAGGATTGCACTTTGCTCTTCTTGATGAATATGAAATGGTACTTCGTCCTCGTAGTAGCAATACTAAAACAGACGTTTATATGCCTAATAGTCCCGGTACTCTTGATTGGGGTTATAGAGGCGAGCTTCTTGTTATCTTTAAGAATCGTACTAACATTCATTTGTCTCGTTGTGTAGAAGATAGTCTTATGGCTATTCGTCAACTAAAACATTTTACTAATAGAATCGAAGAAGTAACAAACGATTGTATAAAAGAACTTGAACAAGTTATGAATGGTTTTCCTTATAAAACAGGTGACCGTGTTTGTCAACTTCTTGTTCGTCGTCGTGAAAAGATTACTTGGGATGAAGTTGAAACTCTCGAAGAACTTGGTACTACTAAAAGAGGTACAGAAGGATTTGGTAGTACTGGAAAATAAACTAATTACTAATTTTAAACAATAAATAATTAAATTATGAAAGCAATTGGAATTAAAATGGTTGAACTTCAACCAATGAGAGCTAGTATGGCTCTATCAACTGGTTATAAAATAGGTAATGCTCATCCTGATGATATGGGTTATGAAGTTACTTATCCAGATGGATATAAAAGTTGGTCACCTAAAGATGTAGCTGATGCTGCGTATTATCCTCTTTCAGAGAATAATGACGGTACTAAGATTCTAAAAGAAGATGTTGAGAATTTTATTACTGATGTAGATGTTACAACAATAGGAGAAAAGACTACTGTTGTTAATGCTCATACTCGCAGTGGTTTCGATACTGTTCGTCATTCTTCTTGTGTTGACCCAAAGAATTATAGTGAGGAACTTGGCAAACAATATGCTATGGAAGAAGTTGTTAATGACCTTTGGGCACATCTTGGTTTTGTTCTTCAATGGGCTAAATACGGCATTAATGTTAAACCTAAAGAAAGTAAATATCCTCCTCATATTTAAAGAGTAATTACAGAATATGAAGAGCTTAACGATAAGATTGGTAAACTTAATAAATTTATTAATACCAATCCTTTCTTTAAGAAACTTGATGCAGAAGAAAGAAATGATATGGCTTGTCAGCTTACGTCTATGAGAAACTATTCTGATACTCTTCTTTCTCGTCTTACAAGAGCTGGCGTTGATTTCAAAGAACTTATTTAAAACTAAAAAGTATGCTTAAATTAAATAATGTGTTATTCATAGAAACTTATGGAAATAATTCTAAAGTAGTAAATCCTAAAATACCACATAAGGTATATCAGTGTAATAGTCTAGCTCGTATGCAAGACAAGAACGGTGGTAATACTCTTCATGTTGTTTTTGAAGATATAACTCCCGATGCTAATAATGATATTTATAACCGAGAAAAAGTTGTGGTTGAACTTAATCAGTTTATGAATACTTGGAATCCTTATGTTGAACCTAAAGAAGTAAATGATGAAGTCGGAGAAGAAGTTCATGCGTAATCAAATTCGTAAAGCTATGCGATATGCGGCTAGTCTGCCAAAACTTAAAGCTCGTAATAGTATTTATCTGAAACTACAAGAAGTAGAGAAGAAATATAAGAACGAATAAGTAATAATCATTTTAGTTATACATTATTAAGAGTACTAGTAGAAATACTGGTACTCTTATTTTATAATATTATGACAAAAAGAATAAGTGTTAAAGTAAAAGCTTATCAATCTAATGGATTTAGTAGAGCTTGTAAGAATTGTATTTATAGACCTTGTACTCCAATACAATCAAATCTATGTACTAAAGCCTATGTAGAAGGTTATATGAAAGGATACAAAAGAGCTAAAAAAGATATTAAAGAAAGAATAATATGACACTAGAAACTGTTGGAATAATTATAGGAGGATTAATATTTGCATCAATACCATTTGGAATGTTAATCTATTGTATTGTAAAAGAATCAACTGAAAAGAAGTTATGGGGATATTTATTATTTATAGTAATAATAATCATATTGTTTTTAACGAAATCTTCCATAGAAACTTCATAATAGACTAGAACTATTGATAGTAGTAATACTGTTGATAGTTCTTTTTTTTATGTTGTACTTGGATAAAATCAACGTATTAATGATAATTGTGTTGCTGGACTTGCCTACGCTCGCAAAGCTCGCTAAAATCCCCCGTAAAGGAGTGGAATTATCGGTAAACCCAACTCCTCTATGGGGGAAGAAAGCGAGCCGATAGGCGAGCGGGATAGAAAGGATACAGACGATATAGTAATAAATAACAACAATGACTATAATATATAGTATATATTATGTCCACTTAACTACTTGATTATCAATGTTTTAACCTGTCAAAAAGGGTTGCTAGAAAACCTTTTATTCTCCCTAGGACAACTTTTTGTTAATTCATCTATATAAACTGTCATATATTTGGTAATTTTATATAGTTTTATTATATTTGTGGACAATCAATAATTAAAAAATATGAACAAATTAAGAAATAGTAATTCTGTTAGTGATAGAACTAAATATCGAGATAGAAAGCGTACTATTGATTCTCTTGGGTTAGATTATCTAACTATATATCCTGTGCCAGAATTAGTAGAAGGTAAAGCTATTAAGCTCGATGCTGTTTCAGAAGAAGGTAGAGAAATTAAAATTTTAGGTGTTTCTTTCGGATATTACACTGTTGTTACTAATCGTTTATACGATGATATAACTAGTAAAGATATTAATGAACCTACTAGAAAACTTGTAAACTATATTCAAAGATATCTAGGATGTGCTGAATCTAGTAATACTAATGTTATTAGATTAACTATTGAAAATATAGTAAGCGAATGTTCTATTAGTAAACCTAGTGCATATAAAGCAATCGATTCTTTATTAGACTTTAATTTATTATTTAAAACTCAAATAAAGGGAAAGTATGTAGTTAATCATAAATACATATATAGATTCAGTCCTTTAAAGTTTTGTACTATTCAAAATGAATATAGAGAAAAGTATGATATAAGAATAGAAGATAATACAATAATAATAGATAAAAAGAAATAATTATGGATAAGAAACTTGCTATATATCGAGATAGGGTTAATAATAAGATGATTACTCTATTGTATTATTTAGATGAAGAAGTTGAACAAGCTTTAGATAATTATTGTAAAGGAGCCAATGTGTTATATAAAGATATGGAGAAAGTTATTTATATTGATGCTCCTGATGTATTTACTATTGAAATTAGTTTAAATTTAAATAAAAAGAAATTATGAAAACTATATTATTACCAAGCAATACTGGTGACTATATTACTCTTAATTATACAGGAAGTTTGATAAAGGCGATAGAAAGTGTAAATGAAACTATTAAGAATGAGGCTATTGCTGGAAGAATTTATATAACCGAGATAACTATTAGAAAAGGAAAGGAGAAACCAATTACTAAAAAAAAGGTTAATATAGAAAATAAAGTTGGAGGTAAAATAATAGCTACATTTATAGGTTTTGATTCTGATAAAGATAGAGATAAAATAGAAGATATTAAATCAGAACTTTCTAATTTAGCTATTAAAAAAACTATAAAATTAGAAATTAGAAAATAACCTATAAATCAACTTATATAAAATTAGCCCGAATTACTCTCACGAGCAGTTCGGGCTTTCCTATGAGTTGTAATATTAAGTAGTTAGTTATTCTTCATCTTCATCAGTAATCATATTAGCAACAACTTGACCTAGACCACTAAATGGACTACTACGTACTTTATAATAACTATTATTAGCACCTAGTCTTTCATGTTTTATAATTTGATTAACTAATGGTACTTGTTTAAAGAAATTTACTGCAAGTTTATTTTCACCTGAATAGCTTCCTGAATTATAATATAAATCATCAGGATTACCAGTAATAATATAGCTACAAAGAGCTTCTAGTAATTTAAGATTATCAGAAGCAATACTTAATGCAGCAACAGGTTGGCTATATAGTTTCTTACCTTCATTAGCTAATCCCCAAGGAGTATATTGAATAGTTTCAGACATTAGACGGTCAGCACTATATAGGATATAGTCAGCCACTTGTGTAGAATCATCATCATCATCAAGCATCAATTTACCAACTACGAACAATGCTACTGCTTTAGTAATAGCTATCCATTCACCTAAGCATCTACGAATATTAGCTTTATCATATTCAGGAAGAATATTATAATAAGTAGTAAGATTAGCTACAAAATCTGCATAACCTTTAGCAATACCTTGAAGAGTACGAACAGCTTGAAGTTCGTTACTATCATTAAGTTCGTAGTACTTCTTAAATGGCATTGCTATAAACTCTCCTAAACTAACATAAGTTCCTTTACTAATAGATTCTCGAGTTTCATTATATATACCGTCAAAGTGACCCAAACGATAACCAAAACGTTTTTGATAACCAGGAACTAAGTGTTTATGGAACTGCATTAGTAAAGCTCCCCACCATGATTGTTGTAGCTGATTAGCACCAATCTTATCATAGATACCATGTATCTGATGATTAACTGATATAACCTTATTACGGAAAGCTGCAATATCATCATTAGTAAGACCACTATCTTTCTTTAGAGTAGCAACACCATTCTTCAATATAAGACTTTCTCTAAATGAAGGATGTTGTTCAAACTTAATTCGTTCTTCTTTAGTATCTTCCTTATAAGTAGTTTTAAACTCTTGTCTTAGTTCTTTAGGAATCGAACGTAAGAAATCAGTTATTATATCAGCTTTAAACTTAACATAACGTTCTTTCTCAACATAAAATTCAAGTACTTTATCTTTAAAGGTTTCATACTTAGAAACTAGTTCGGGATTATTCTTACGAAGAACTTTAAGTAATGCTTCTTCTCTAAGATTCATAGCATATTGTTCAAATGACATTATCTTATTCTTGCCATTAACATTGACTACTCTATGAGAATGAAGCATAGCTAATAATGTAGTATTCTGCATATAATGCTCACCTGCTGTCTGTTGGATAAACAATAGATTTTCTAGTTTACCCATTGGATTACTACCTTTACCATAACGTTCTGTTACCATATCAGATTCAATAACATTGAATAATCTAATAACAGCATTAGTTTCATTATTAGTAGTTTCATTATAGGCATCTGCTAGATAACTACCTACATTCTGCATCCATTCATTCTCACCTTTACGGAAATCTTTGTATTTAAAGAATTGTCCGGCAGCCATTTCCATTTGTATCTGTGTCTTACCGTATAGAACGTTAGCAATACCACCAGTAATATTTAACATCATAAACTTACTAGATACCATATTACGCATAACACGAGATACTTTAGAACGAGTACCTTCATCCATTTCAAATTCATTAAATACTAACTTACGAACTTGATTCTCGAAGTGTTTAACTATATTTGAATCATCACTCTTAGTAGTACGTATTTCTTGTTTACCAGTAATTCTACTAAGTAATCTATTATCCATAAGTTTATCATTAGGATTTCTCTTAATAATATCCATATTACGTAATTGATTACTAGTAATCTTAGCTAATCTAGCTATATCATTACGAGTATTAAAGTTATACATACTATCTATAAATGAATTAAGTCTTTCAAGAACATTAGGATTATTACGTTCTGCATTTTCCTGTGCTCTTTGTTTACGTAACTCATTATTCTTAGCTTGAGTTTCACGAACATAAGTTAAATACTCTTCTTTAGTTTCCCCTTCTTGTTGTTCACGAATAGGAAGTAACTTAACTTCCGATAAACTATGAAGCATAGGGGCATTACTAAATCTCTTATATAGATTAAGTTCTATATCAGACTTATTAGGAGTATCATACCAACCATGACTACGTTTAAAGTCTTGCCAATAGTCAGCAAAACCTTGACTAGGTTGTTCAATAGCTTGATTAGGTAAATAACCACGATTAATATAAGCACGACTACGTTTATCTTTAACAAGTTCATTAAGAAGAGAATCTACTTCGTTATATAACTGTTGCTGATAATTATTCATTCCATAATACTTATCATTACGATATTTATTAGTAGAAGGTTGTAATTTAACTTCATCGTAGTTAGGATTCTTATACTGCTCTTTAACTTTAGTTTCTAACCATTTGTATTTAGCACTATATTCCATGTTGTTAGCTTCATCCTTAACTACCATTTGTCTCCAAATAGGCAACGGTTCATATTCTTTAGTAATAGGATTAACAACATGATTATCAATATACCATTTATCAAATACTTCTTTACCCATCTTATTCATAGCTACATACATAGCTTCATAGTAAACAGTATTGATATAACTAACATGGTTATCTAACCATTCTTGAGCTTTCTGTTCATTTGGCTTAACACGACCAACGGCAGCAGCAAACATTTGCTCCTGATGTTTCTTTAGATTAGCTATTTGAACATCGGTAAACTTAGTACCATCAATAACTCCTTCTGAATCATATTTACCATAAGCCATAGTACGAACGAAACTATCAAAAGGATTACCTAGGCGAGTATCCATATAAGCCTTCTTTAGTTCATCTAAGAACTCTCCTTTTAACTTATAATCAGTATTAGCTTTTAACCATTCTACTGATTCTCTATAAGTTTCAGAAGTTTCAGGATATTGTAAACCTTCAATAGCTTGTTTATAACGAATAGTAAAAGCATCTTTAGGTTTACTTTCTTTATACTTATTATTTAACTGACGTCTACGTGATAAGTAATTATTAACAGCATTAGCTTCTTGATAATTCTCTTTATAATTACCGTCCATATCAATAGTAGCTCGCATTTCTGCTAACTCATCTCTAAGCTCTTCAAGTCTTCTTGCGTTCTGAACAGTAAGAGTACTATAATCATTATCAATCATCGTACTTAATATATCCCCTTCCTCATGTAATATCTTCATTAACTTAACATAAGTTTGAGGATATTTATTAAGTATTTGGTTCATATCATAATAGTCTTGATAGAACTCTTTATTGTACTCACGTTCTACATTATCTATTAAGAACTTCTCTAATTCGTCTTTAGCTTTCTTATATATAAGACCGTCCCGACCGTTCGAGTCGTCGATTTGAGCCAGCTTTACAGCCTCTTTTAGCGACCTTAATTTGTCGGTGAACGATTCATTATACGGCAGCAAAAGATTGCCATTTTCGTCTAAAATATCGTTCAGAGACACGTTTATACCGTTGTTTTTTGCGTCTTCGATAATCGTTGAAATAGCGGTAGTAAAGGCTATCTTCTTATCACGAGCACTAATCTCACTAGCTCTTAACTGATTCATCATTTGTTTTAGAACTATCTGAACTATTGGAATATGTGTCTCTTGACTATCGGCTAGCCAAAACTGGAAGAAGTTCTCATCTTCAAATGCTTCTGTAATACTAAGCATATTAGATTGAACACGAGGGTCACTAGAAAGACTAGTAATATAACTATCGAAGTACATCTTAGTACTACGTTTAACTACATTATTTAAGTCTTTAATACGTTTGAACTTATCTTTGATTTGTTTAAGCATATCATTAGTTCTACGTAAACCTTCTATTTCTTCTTCTGTTTCGCTTACACTATGAGCTTCATCAATATCGTAAGGTTGAATAGCTTCAATAATAGAATAATCTTCTACGAATCTATTAATGTCATCTAGGAACATTTCATAGCGAGTACGTAATGTTTCATCTTCTAACATACGGTCGAATAACTTCTTATTAGTTATACTCCATTTCTCCTTTACTATCTTATTACCGTTTTCGTCTAACTGATAAGTACCATCAGAATTAGTAACATAAGTAGTATAAAAGTTATGAATATCAAATAAGAAATCATCAATACGTCTATTAGTATAACCATTAATAATTTTCAGTGCTTGTTCACGTAAGTTATCATTCAACTTAGTAGCTGTATTAGAACGTAAATCAATAGCAGCAAATGAACGAAAAGCATCATTAAGAGCTGCTTCTTCAACATTAGCATTACTTCTTTCAACACTTTCAATTACACGAGAAATATATTCGTTAATTTCTCTATCATTATCTACTAATGCTGATTCAAGTACATCTTCGTTAATAAAGTTTTCTTCTGTCTGAACTCGAATAATATTATTATTAGCGAACTTATCTAATCTAGCATTTTCTTTAACTACTTGAGTTAAAGCATTACGTCTAGGAAATTCTAATTGAGATATACTATTGATAACAGTCTTTTTACTATATGAATAATCAGGAGTAAGATTAACTGACTTAGTAGTTATACGTCCTAAGTTAGTAACGATATAAACATTACCTTCTTTTTCATATCTGAAATATCCATTAGGTCTAAAACCAGTATTATCTATTACTGTTTGTAAAACAGGAACAAATCCAATACCATTAATATTAACATCATTAATAGTTTGATTAATACTAGCTTTAAGTTGAGCATAATAAGGAGATTCAGAATTATCTGATTTCTTCTTTCTAAGTTGAACTTCATTAGCATCTAACTTAGTCATAGCTGCTTGTAATCTCTTAGCTGCAATATCTGCATTATTGCGTTCATTAATAATCCTACGAATATTATTATAATTCATATTAGGAGCAGCAACGACATAATCATGAACACCAGCAGCATCAAGATATTCAATAGTTTCCAATAGAGCGTTGTTATCAGTAATTGCCACGATATACTTGCGAGAAGTATCAATTTGTTGCCCCTTTATGGGGGAAGTCAAGACAGTACTATTAGGAAATACTTCTTCGATTAATGTATCAGCTCTTCTTTCAAATACAGTAGGAAGAACCATAAACTTACGAGTATCAGAAGTAATACCTATATTTACAGAACTAATAAATGCAGCATCATACTGATTAATAGAAACATCTTCTAGTATATCTAATGGAAGAAACATTCTATTATTATCAGGATTAACGCTTACTTCTCCAATTTCGTTTTGTTCTAATGGATTAGTAGGTAGCATATAAACAGTATCATTATAATATACTAGTTTATATAACCGTAGAGTTTTGTTATTATCATTAGTTTTAGCATAATGACGGTATCTACGATTATTTTCACTACCAGTAATCATTCCACGTTCTTGCGCTTCTTTAAAGCTAAGTTCACCAACACCTAATCTATTAAATATTATCTTATTAGATTCTTTATATTTTTTATTCTCAAATACTAATACATCAGGATTATTAGGATTAGTTCTAAAGAATAAGTCACGTAACTTCTCAATAGTAGCTGTATCATTGCTAGCTCTTTCATAAGTTCCTATCTCACTACCATATTGAATCATGCTATTAATAGCCCTATCTGAATCGTTAATAATATTAGTAGCTGAAGAAACTCCATTATCAGAATCAATACCAGTATCTTGTCCATATAATAATTCAACAGGAATAATTTTACTAACTGTACCACCTTTAAATTTATAACCTTCTACTACCATAGAATACCTTATCAAGTCCATAGTAGCAAGTTTAATAAATGGGTTATTATTATGCCAAGCATTACGGAACATTTGATATTGAGATTCAGTAGATATAGTACTATCAGTAATAGTTATTTTATCATAACTATTACGAAGACCTTTATATTCGACGTTTAGGTTCTTAAATAGATTATTGTCAGAAGTATATCTTTGAATCAATGCTACTTTATTAGCAGGAGATAATTTCATAAATGCTTCTATATTCTTTTCAGACATATCAGACATATTGAAACTACCTACTATATCAGTATATCCATATAATCTAGCACGAGTATCTTGTTGACTACTAATAAGATTTAGATTATAGCTAGGTATAAACTCGTTATCACTTCTAGTTATGAATCTATTAGTATTAACAAAGCTAGATTGTGCTTGGCTCATATTAATAATGAAACTCTCTAACTGCTGAATAGTTTGAAGATTACGAACACCAAACTTATTTACTAGTTCACGGAACTGTGGTGTTTGAGTTTTGAATATCTCACTATCACGAATAATCTTTTCAGTAGCTATACAACTATACTTTAATTGATAATATAAAGAAGGATATGCAGATTCTAGTTCATCCTGATTAATATCATTAATAGTATTGAAATTAGTCTTAGGATAAACAGCATCTATTAGATACTTGTTACCTTCTTCTGTAACTGCTTTAAGAACAGGTTGACCTTTCTTTATACGACCGACATTATTCTCCTTAATATCATTAATACGATTAATAACATTATCTATTTCATTAGCAGATTTACCAGCACCAAACTTATCACTAGTGATAACCATCATATTAGAATTGATTTGGTCGCCTATCTCTTTGAAATATTCAAATGCTCTTAACGCTTTAATCTGATATATAAGATTCTCGGTATTAGAAGAATTAATATTCTCTACATTGTCTCTAAGATGTTCTCTTAGTTCAGTTATTTTTATTCCTTCTTCAAGAAGTTCATCTTCATTAATCTCTATTCCTCTGCTCTCAAGCATTTTCTTAACATCTTTAAGACGAGTCTTTTTAGTAATACTATTAGCAGGAATACCAACAGCTTTAGCTAATCTTATATACATATCTCGTCTTAATCCAATAAGAGGATTAAATCCAGTTTCTCCAAATACATTATCGTTAGCATTTTGTCTAGCAATAAGTTCAGTTATTACTGGTTGATTAATAAATAGAATAGATGTTTCATAATTAGCACCACAATCTACAATAGATTTATATACATCAAAAGTATATAAATCTACATTAGGAACACCGCCTTCTTTTACACCATCAAGAATAAGAGCAGTGGTTTCAGAAGAATAAGGAGTAATCAAACGATTGTCTATATTAAGATTATCATAACTCCAACCTAACTGATTATGGTCTACTGTTACTTCTTTATCTTTTCTAGTTACATCTCTAAAACGTTTTCTTAGTTTACTTTGTGCGTCTTTTGCTTCTTTCTCTGTGCTATATGTATAAGTAAACCTAAAACCACCGTGTGCACCGTCAATAATAGTTTTAGCTTTGTTACTAATAGAGGCGAAGTTGTCACGATTAACAGAAATAGCTTTAAGACGCGCACCGGACATATTAGCATCACGATACCAATTTTGAGCAATTAC
The DNA here is from genome assembly GCF_986095205.1 of Megamonas sp. Classification (NCBI taxonomy): domain Bacteria; kingdom Bacillati; phylum Bacillota; class Negativicutes; order Selenomonadales; family Selenomonadaceae; genus Megamonas; species Megamonas sp. The sequence continues at coordinate 80,497 of NZ_CFQVBI010000002.1, forward strand.
TGAATTAATATTACGATAAGTCTCTGATAAACCTTCAAAGATATTAGCTTTTGCAGCTTTAATATCTTCAAAGTTACTAGAAGATAAGTTTTCACCAATAGATACTGGTAGATTCATTATCTTAATAAATGTATCTACTATCTTATTGTTACGAGCATCACGAGTATTCTGTTGAGCTACTGTTAGTTTACTAAATTCTTCTTTAGAATAAAGTCCGCCTTGTTCAGCATATTTAGTAATAGCTGATTCATAGGCTTCTGCATAACTAAGTCCTTCTTGACTTAAATCTATTGCAATATCTCTAGCATCTTGAATATTCTCTCTGCTTAGATTATTAAATAGATAATTATTATATCTTCTATTTACTGCTGCATCATCTTCTCCTTCTATATATTCAACTTTCTGTGGTTTACCATTCTTATCAAATGTAGCAGTATGATAAATACCATAGATACTATCAATATCAAAGTCAGCACCAGTCTGTAATACCCATTCATCAGGAACAACAATAGTAGAACCTTGAGATTCATCTAATAAACCTACAACTTTCATTACTGCTACTGATTGTTTACCTTCTGTTGGAATACGATAACCAATCATAGTATCGAGTCCAGCAGACTGTAAATCTTCAAGAGTAACTTCTTTAATTAGATTACCTTCTGCATCATAAGTATTATAAGCCTTTACCATCCATTTAGGTAACAGTATTTCTACTATCTGACTACCATCTTTATGATAAGTTAGTTTACGACCAAGAGAATAACCGTGTTTCTCTTCTACTCTAGATTGCATCAAATCTCTTAAATCACTACGACCTGATAGTTCGGTCATACCAATATCTGAAACTTGACTAGCATGAAATCCTGGAAGTACTTGTCGAGTAACACGATTAGTAAATATACTATTTACAATATTTTCTATCTTGCTACGAACTAGATTAGTCCAAGCAGGCATATAAGGCAATCCAGTTTCAGGATTTATTTCAGCATACTTACGATAATTACTGTCTAATCCTCTACGAGTTAACTCGTCTTTAATAAGAGATATGAACTTGTTATTATCAATCTTAGCTTGATTACCTTCGTATACTACATTACCTTTAGCATCAATCTCTACACCAATACGAGAAGCAGCATCTTTAAAACTATCTTGAATATTAGCAGTAAAGTTATCAAAGAAATCTTTAATAAGAGATTGACCTTCAGGAGTATTACCAATATTATCTATTAGTTTCTTAACAATCTGCAATCCTGCCTTATTCTCACCATCCATGTGTTGAGGAATATCTTGTTGTGTATAAAGATTAGAATACCAACCAGTTTTATACTTAGTTTGAATATCCAAGTTAAATTGTTTCAACTTCTCTTTAGAGGGGAATTTCCCATGAGAATCCCAAAACTCTAGTACTCTATTAGTAGTAGCTTTTTCAGTAGTAGTAAAGTTAACCTGACCTATATTATTATCAGTCATATATTTAGCCAAAGCAGCAAGTTCACTATTGCCTAAGAATCTAGGTATGAGTATAAATTCTGCGTTTTTAATCTGAATAGGATTAGCTAACTTAGCATCATTATCTATTTCTAAATCATAATAGAAGTTCTTCTGAACTTGTATCTTCTTAGATAATTCTCCTAACTTAACATTGTCGATAGGTTTAGTTTCATCATAAAGAGCTTCGATTAAATCTTTATAACTATCATACTCTCCACGTAGATACGTTCTACGAACAAATTCATCAAGAGTAATAAACGATTGAGCATCTGTTACTTCTGACTTATCTTTAGAGAACTGTTTAAGTATAAAAGCTCTAGTTTCTTTAGATACATTAGCTATATCTAATTGCTTCTTTAAATCATCGAGAACTTTACCGCTACTTTGAACATCTTCAAGAGTAATATATTTGAAACTACTATCTATACTAATAGTCTTATTAGGAGCTACTGTTATATCTCCCAAATGCTTTTGTACATTATATAAATCATATCCTGCATAAGCTAATCCTCCGGCTTGATATTCTTTGTTACGTTTAATAGTATCACGAGAATCTTTATAATATGCTTCATCTCCGAAGAACATATCATTTAGATTATTATATTGAATCTCATAGTTAAGAACCATTTCAGCAATGAAGGAATTAAATGATTCTTGACTAGCATTCTTATACTTATCTACAAACTCTTTATCAGAACTGTATTTAGCAACAGCTTCTTGTATTCTATAATTAATATAATTATCTATATAATTATAAACTGAATTACGAAGTCCACCAGTAAGCCTAATATTATATTCTCCATTCTCGTCTTGTATTAGCGATATTTCACTATTCTTTCCCCCGTAAAGGAGTGAGAATATGTTGCCTTCCTCGAACAGCCAATTCATATCTACTCTTTTAACTGTCTCACTATTATACTTATTAAGGTTCTTAACTTTATCAATAAGTAAACTTCTAAACTTAAATACATTACCAGTAGGATTGCCATTTCTATCAAGAATACTTTTACGATAATGATAATTAAGTCTAGCTTCTGATTTACGTAAATCTTTAAACTCTTCTTTTATCTTAGGTTTACCGTTTTCATCTGACACAATAGTTACTACTCCATTTTCAACAGTTGTCTCGAATAAGAAGTTAATAGCTTGTGCCATTTCTGCTAACTCTTTAGCATAGATATTAGCATAAGATACATAGATAGGATGTCCTCTATAAATAGTACCATTAGCATTAAATAGTCCGGCATAATCTAGTTTATAACTATTAAATACGAAAGTCTTTGGAGCATCAGAAGGTGTTTGGGTAAAGAACTTAGATTTCTTAACTCCTTTAGCCATCTCATAGTTATCTCCGTTGTTAGCGTATTCATTTAGAGTAATAATATCCCATTCAAGAGCATTAATATCTTTATAAGACTTAGCCTTTCCTGTAACTTCATTACTAACACCATTATACAATTGTGCACCAAATTCACGATAATATTCAGTAAGTTCGTAACCAGTATCAGTAAGACGAAGTAGACCGGGAATTACTTTACCATTAGATAAAGTCTTTTCAATAAGTATATTACTATATTGATATTGAGGAATATTAGTAAACTTAACTAGATAGTCACGAAGTTCAGCATTAGCAGTTGGATTATCATTATAACGATTATCGTTAATTCTTTCAAAGAACTTACTAATATAATTATTCTTTAGAATATCACTAACTAGATTGTTCTCTGCATTAATACTATTAAATTCAGAATTTACTATTTGATAGTCTTTAAATTTATCAGATATACGATTAGCTATATTATTAGCATAACCGCCTTTATATTGTAGTTGAGACTTATCAAACGGAACTATTGTATATTCTTCATCATTCTTAGCTTTGCTATATTCGCCTGCATAATATATACGTTGTGCTTCATTATCTATCTTTAATATATTAGAGGCATTAGCTACAACTTTATTAAATTCTAGCAAATCGTTGATAAGACTAGTGATATTAGAAAGTTGACTATCACCGAAGCTACGAATGTAGTTAACAACACCCTGCCTATTGATGCCGAAGTTATATTTATTAAAGATTGCCGCAAGCTCTTCCGAGATTTCTTGTATTTCATTTGTATTTGAATTGTTTAATGTGGATAATCTATTTTTAAGTTCTTCTAATACTGCAACATCTCCATTCATAATAGAAGGATTATGAACAAGAGAATCAAAACTATTAAGTATCTTATTTTGCAGATTAAGTTTAGGGAAAGTATTACGATTCTTAGTCACTACATTAGAACCGTCTGCACTTTGAATTACTTCATTACGTTCCCAAATAGATTGTTTTAGTTGAGTAAATATCTTATTTCTTATCTGAACATTAGCTTTATCTTCTAATAGACGAGCGGCATATTCTAAATGAGATACTTCTTCAAATCTTTCAGCAATAGTATGAAAACTCTCTACCATAGCTTCAACGCTAGAGAAGTTGCCATAGTTATTCAATGCTTTAAAAGAACTAGAAAATCCAGCACTTTCAGCTATACCTGAATAAGTATCACTAGCTGTATCAGGTTTTTCATTAATAAATGAATTGCTATTAGTTTTAGGTAAACGAGCAAACCATTCTTTTACTTCTTTACTAACATTCTTATCAATGTCTTTACGTTGGTCAGCTAGTTCAGACCAATCAGCACGTAAAGAAGCAATAGTTTCAGGGTCTTCTTGACGACTACCTTGTTCACTATCTTCTTTAGCATCATCATTAGTTTCATAATCCTCGTTAGTGTCTATGCCAAACTCTTTGCTAAGACTAATAACTTCGGGTGAATTAATAACAATATCAAATAACTCATTACGGTTATAATTACCACCATCGTAAAGATTACGAATAATAGTACCGATATAAGCCTTTTGTTCTTGCGTAAGTTTCTTATCATTCTCTTTAAGATGTCGATTGAGATAAGTAATCATAGTTAACTTTACAGCAGCTTGAGGACTTAACTCATTACCAGCTTTATCCTTTAGGACTTCTTTCTCACCTTTACGTTTTCTATTAGCAAGAGCTTTACGAATACTTCCTTGGCTCTTTAGATAAATAGTACTAAGAATATTAATAGCATGGTCTTCCTTTGCTATATCATTACCAAATACACCGGTTCGTGAAGTACGAACATTCTGAACATAATCTTGAGTATTAATCGTCTCTCTGTTATTATATGCTATAACAGCATTAACAGTGTTTGCATCAATACTCTCTTCATTGAAATCTCTACCGGTCTTTTCTTGATACCACTCACGAAAACTAGTATCTTCGATAGTGGCAAGATATTCAGTAGACTTTCTAACATCATTATTAGTAAGCTCTAATAGCTTATCTAATTTAGGATTACTAGGAGTACAACTCATATACTTTATATTATTAATTAAGTAATTACTAACAGTATCAAAGATAGCATTATTATCAACACTATCAAATATATTTATCGAATAGTCCGAAACTACACGTTCCGAAGGTTGACGGACGCCCGTAGACCGCAAAATCCTGCCGAAATTCGCATTTTATATAGCGTCTCGATAGTAAGATAGGAAAAACAGAAAAGTCCCGTAGGCGGCTTTAGAATGGCTCATTCTTAGGCTTTCTACGGGACTTTCGTCTCTAGGCTTATCTTAGTTAGCTACATACAAAACTAAGCTCACCAGTGTCAAACAAATGGCTCACAATAGCCTTCTGACGGTTATTCAAACCTTCCACTAAACTATCGAAGTTATCGACTTGTCGGTAGTTATCACTTATAGCACTATCTAAGTCTAGGTCTATATCAGGAATATCAAAAGCATCATCAGTAGGAACTCCTGTATCTTCTTCTGCTCTATCAAATACATCATCGTGAACAGTACTTGTAGTACTAGCTGTATCAGATGTTTCTAATCCAATAGTAGATAACCGATTACGAACTTCACCAAGTAACGTATTATCTATATTACCAACTTTACCTATAATCTCTACTAAAGCATCAATAATCTTAGTAAATAGATTATTAGATTCAGTACTAGTTTTAGAATCATATTTAATTCTAACAAGTAATCTAGCAAATGTACGATTAGTAATAGCTTCAACTACAAACTCCTCAATAGCTACACTTCTAGGTTTATCACTATTTAAGAATCTTCCGTATTCTTCTACTAAAGCAGAATCCTGATTAATGAAACTACTAAACTTATCATATAGGTCTCCAAATGATTGCTCTATATTAGCACGTTCATCATTAAGTAGATAATGAACTCCCTCATGTATAAGAGTAAGTACTCTACGTTCAGGTTCAAGAGTATCGAATCTATTAGTAAGAGTAATAGTATTACCACCAGCAACTATTCCTGCAAATCTACCTTTTTCACCTACTATTTCAATATCAGGATTAAGAGCAATACCAGCAGATTCTAATGCTGAAATAACAGATAGTAGATTAGGATTAGTAGTATTAGCTTGTGCAACTTCCATAAGAGTACCTACTTGTGGAGCACTATCTTGACTAGCAAGTGGGTCAGGAGTAGCAACAGGAGATACAATTTGTTGCTCCTTTACGGGGGAAATAGCGGCGTTAGCCGCATTAGTACGACCAGCACTACGACTAGGATTCATAAGAGTAATATTACGATTATATACATCTCCTATATAATTAAAGTTACTAATGATATTACCTTTACTATCAGTAACATTACCTAAGTCAGTAACTAGTACTCCGTCTTTAGCTACAAATTCTTCATAACTACTATAACCTGTGTCCATCCATTCATCTTGAAGTATATTAGGTATCTTAGCTTGTAGTTTACCATCTACCATTCTAAACAAATTAGATTCACCACGAATAGCTGAATTAATAACATTACGGGTAAGCGTAGCATATACTCCTTCCATCATAGTACTAAAGTTACCATGATTATTAGTAGGAACAAAACCATTAGGCATACGAGCCATAAGTCTTCTAGGTTTAGTTTCACCAGGTATAGCAAATGCTACATTTCTATCAGCAACATTAAAGTAAATAGTAGCTCCAATCTTGTTAAGAGGACGAAATGCACGACCTACAACTTCATAACCATAAAGAGCTTTTTGCTTACCTACATACTTAGATATTTCATCTAATAATTGCTGATGTAAATCAGTATTTCCTTGTAGAGTAGCATCTACTAATGAATGGAACAACTTATCTAATCCTTCGTTAAACCTTTTAGTATATTCAGTAGCTTCTGTTTCACTATTACTCATAGTATTCTCACGACTAGTAACAGCGATAAGTCTACCTTCTGAATCTTTAATAGTCATACCAACCACACCTCTAGGAATACGACTAGCGGCAATAATACTATTAGATTTAATATCAGCAACTCCTCCGTCAACTCCTACTACTAGACGATAACCGTCAGTAGCTTCGCTAGTAGCTACGTCTCCAAACTTACGATATATAGGATTACCTTGTTTATCTCTAGCATAAATAACACTACCTGAACTTGTACGACCAACAACTAGACGTTTCTTCTTAGACTTAGTATTACTAATAGAGGACTTTAAGTTATTAATGTCAGTATAAGACTTCTTGAGTTTATTCATCCAATTAGTCAACGATTCATTAACAATGATACTAAAGTTAGATTGATTAACATTAAGAGCATTATTAAAGAATATGATATTATTAAGATGTTTAATCCTATCTAATAGATTAGTTTGTGTATCACCAAATAAACTAGTTAAGTTCTTCCAATGAACATTCTCTTGTAGAGCATTAAGTTGATGTCCGAATGTTCCTTCAACTTCGGGATTATTACGAACACGATATAGACGACGTATATTATTAAGTAATTGTACAAACTCTTTGGCAGCAGGTTCTTCGCTAGCAATAATAGATTGAAGTTGAGTTATGAAATCTATACTATCGTTCTTAACAGTATATCTCCAACCTTGATTCATAACTTCAACATTACCATTATTATAACCAATCTTAGGGAACTCACCTATCTTAATTCCACGAGACTTAACAATAAGATTACCATTTTCATCTAGTTCTACACTTACTGTATCATTAGTCTTTAATTGACCGATACGAGAATAAACTTTACTATCATTTAAATTAACTAGATTGAAGAAGTAACCATTGTCTTTACTATTTTGTTTATCTTCTGCAACAGCTTTATCTAAAGTCTTACTAGCTTCTTGTATAATATCAGAAGGAGTTTTAATCTCTTCGTCAACATTAACTATCTTACCGTCTACTATTTGACGATTGGCTAAAATCTTAATATCATTATACAAACTAACAGCTCTAGGATTTAGCTGTTGTAGATAAACCATCATATCATTAAGACTAGTAAATGTCTTACCTTCTATCTGATTGCCTTGTATTTGATTATATAAATCTATAATTAGATTTATCTCTTCTATACGTTGACGTTGACCTTCTAAGTCATTATCAGATATAGCTGATTCAAGAACATTAGTATCAGTAGGAGCAGATTCATCAGATTTACTAGTATCTACGTAAGTAACATCTCCGATAGCAATAGCAGCATTTAATTCATCAATAGTAACATCAGCAATGATATTACCTTTAGCATCCATTCCATCAATACTGACATTACCAAACTTGCTAACACGTACATCTATTGCACTTACTTTAACCGGTTTTCTACTAACATCTCCTAGACTAGCAAAAGGCTTTACTATTGTAAATTCTAAGTTATTAATATTAGCTTTATTTACAACACCTGAATTGGCTTTAGATACTACTTTATCTAATGTCTCTTTTAGCTTCTTCTCTTTAGCAGTCTTTGGTTTAGGTTTTGGAGTAGACTTAACCGCTGGTTCTTCTTGCCTCGTCGCTTCGCTCCTCGTTTCCCCCGTAGAGGAGTCTTGTTGCTGATTATCCACAGTCTGTTGCTGTGTCTGACTTTGTGCAGCAAGACTATTTCTTCTCTTAGTAATAGCTTCTCTTAAAGATGCTATATCTTTCTTACCATTCTCTGAATTAGATAGAATACTAACAGCATTAGATAAACTCTTATTACTAGTATCTTGAGATTCCTCTTCTGTAAAAGCATTATCTAACGCTTTATCTAACTTAGCAAGTTCTTCTTCGGTAGCAACATTAACGAAATCATTAAGATTCTTCTTTGCAGACTTAACTAACTTCTTAGCCGCTTCTTCGAACTCTTTCTTACGAGCATCTTCAAACTCTTTAGCTTGTTCATTAGTAGTAATAATATTAGAACGATAGTTATCTCTACGAATTTCATCGAGAAGTATCTGTCCCATATTATCCATGTACTCTGAATTAATAGCACGAACTTGTTTAGATAGAGTACCTAGACTAAAGTCTTTACCTGCTTGTTTAAATAGAGCTACATCATTTTCATCTAGTTCTTCTATCTGTTTCTTAATAAGGTCATTCTGTTCTTGACTACCTTCTATCCCAAGAGCTATATTTTCTACACTACGAACATTATCTAAGAATAGACTTTCCATAGGACTTAAACCTCTACGTAAGTCATTAACTTTAGATTCTATTATCTTAGATATATCTAAGTACTGACTAGCTTGTGCTTTATCCAAAGGATTATTACTATTCTTTAGACTATTGTAAGTAGACATTACTTCACGACGATACTGTTCTAATATACCTAACTGCATACGATTTTTAGCCATTGGGTCAAGAATCTCATTAATAGCAGGGATAGTATTCTCTAATTGAGATTGAATAGTATTAAGTCTTTCTACTCGTTTATTTAGTAAGTCAGCTTCTTGTGCATTAACTATATTCTCTGATATAGCCACATCTAATAGAGCATCGTCTATATTAGCACTACGTAATGCACTAGAATAGTTAATATATCTATCAAGAACATTACGCATAGTCTTTTTTATAGATTGAGTATCTCTATCATATTCTGCTTCATCAGCAAGACCTGCATCTACTAGCTTTTTCTTTAGTCTAGGGTCTTCGATATAATCTTCGAGTAATTCATAGTTACCGGAACGAATAGCATTTAAAGTAAGAGTAGTTGTGAACTTCTCTTTAGCAGCAGCACGCAAATCTTCTTGTTCTTCGGGACTAACCTTACTATAACGAGTAGTACCTATTGTTGGGTCTTGGCTAACAGTTCCATCATCAAGATAGGTAATAGGATTACCTTTAGCATCGCGTTCTATCTGAAATGGATTCTCACCATTTTCAATAATCTTCATCTGACGAGCGTATTCATTGAATACTTGTTCACGACCATTGATTTCAGCAATACGTTGCTTTTCTTCTACATTACCACCTTTACGATTATTAATAGCTGACATAGTACCGCCAAAAGTAACACCGCCAATAACTCCCCATAATGCAGCATTATATAGTTGAGGATTCTGTAAGTACTTCTCTATTCTATCCATAGATATAGCACCATTATATTGTTCAGCTTGACCTAATAAATAACGACCATATAAAGTACCTTCTTCTTGACCTATATAGTTAACAGCTTCTTCAATACCTTCGGATAATTCAGATAATAATAGATTCTCACTAGAATTAATAAAGCGATTTATTTTACCTGCAAAATCTTTAATAGTACCTTTTGCCGCTTGACCTAAAGTTTGACTAGCAGATTCAACACCAGTAGAAGCTATTCTATCAAGAGCTTGATTCTGCGAATAACGAATACGAGGAGTAATAGCACGATTAACTTGACCTAATGCTTTATTAACTGCACGTAATTGCATATAATCAAAGAACACATTACCTGCATTATATCCAAAGTTTCGCATAGCTGCTTTATCTGCAACTATAAGAGCGGCTTCTTCTTTAGTTCTTTCTTTAGCTTCATTAGCAATATCAGGATTATTATCTAACCAAGTTTGAAATTCTTCATCAGACATTCCTGTAAATAACGACAATGCTTCTCCTTCTATTTGTTCCGCAACTCCACGAGCTTCTTGATAGTTCTCACCAAGACGCATACCAATAGCAGTAATACCATCTTTAGCGATAAGTTTTAACTTATTAGCACGATATACATTATCTAATTTAGTAGCTTTCTTAGCCCAATTCATTGCACGACTTACTTTAGAACTATTACGTCCTAATGCTGCAACACCTTTACCAACAGCTCCAACTCCTTTAGTTAATAAAGTACCAGGAATCATTAAAGATAGAGAACTAGCAATACTTGGAACTTGACTAAAGAACCAACCTGAAAAGTCATTCATATCAAATGCTTTATCAGGATTCTCACGATATATAGGAAATAAATCATCACGAACATAGTCAGATATAGCATCGCCTGCTCTAGTAATAGGATTACTAAATGGTTTATCGTCCCATAATCCAGCAGTAGCTAAATCTACTAACATACCCATACCACCAACAGTATCTCCTATAACTGTTCCAATAGTTTGACCTAATGCGTTACCTGCTTGTTTCCAAGCCGATTGGTTCTTAGCACGAAGAATTTCTAATTCTTCTCTACTTTGATAACGATTAGGTTCAGCACCATACTTAGCTAAAGAATGATAATCTTCCTCTGTTCCAGTAAAGACTTCTTTACCACTAAGATTACGAAACATGAAGTCGCCTTGTGCAGCTACATCAGGTTTGTATTTAGTAACAGTAGGAGCTTCTTTAGCCATATTAACAGAATTAGCCCCACTGTCTAGTGGAGCTTTTTCTACTGATATATCATCAAATATATTTGGCATAACTTAGTTCATTAAATCGTTCATTTGATTAAGTATCACTTGACTAGGGGATTCACCAGTAAGTCCTGAATACATTCTATTAAAGAACTGGAATACTTGTCTCTTAGTATCAATATCTAGTTCTCTAAGATTACCAGTAGCACCTGCCATAATCATAGCTTTCTGCATAAGAGGACGAGCAATAACTTGCTGTTCCTCTATGGGGGAATTTGCAATAGAACCATTTCTTGCACTAATAAGATTTATATCCTCTTTAACAGGAGCAAGAATAGCATTAGCTTGATTATTCTGAAACATACGTTGAAATAACTCACCTTCTGTAATCTTAATTACCGGTTCATCATTAGCGTCTAATATCTGATAAAAACTACCACCATCGGTAACAGCAGAATATGTTCCATCTCCAAATTCAGCATCAGATAAACGATAATTTCTTTTAAGTGCGTTATTATACTTAATAGAATTAAGAGTGTCCATTGCTTTAACAGCAGGTAGAGATTTGAATCTTTCTATTTCATCATTAATGATAGCACCTGTAATCATATAGTCTCCGGCTACTGCATTTTGTATTCTTTCTTCCATTTCAGAATCAGGATTCTTAGCACTATTCTTTCCAGTTTTAGGAGTATAAGGAATGTTTAAGAATACTCCATATTCACCAGTAGAAGAAGATGAGCACCAACCATTATTAATGTTTTTCTTCTTAACTTGTGCTTGAATAGTTTGCATAATAGCATCACGTTCTCTACTATCTTCAACAGGTTCAAGAACTCCTTCGGCATTACGTTTCTTAATAACAATACTTCCGGGATTAGCAATACTAATCATATTCATTACTCTTTCATTGTAGTTCTTTAATTGGTCGTCTTCGAATCCTTGACCAGTAGCAACTACATGAGGTGGTAAGTCAAATACATTAACATCAACATAACTAGGTGGTAATGATTTAGATATACGTTTAGTTGCAGCATTAGACATTTGTGCAGCTTTTTCATATACGTAAGCAGGAGAATCTTTAGTACTCTTAGCAGTAGTTATTTCACCTCGTCCTATTGCTCTAAAACCTGCAATACCCATAGTAGTTAAACTACCATATACTTTATTTCCATAGAAAACTTCATCGTTTCTAGTAAATTTTTCAGGAGCATTATTACCAGTAGTAAATCCTACGGGACTAAGTTTAAGAACATCTGCTATTTCAGGAGCCAAACGAATATAAGCATCTTTACTAATACGAATATATTCTTTATCTCCTATTTTACTAAACGACACATCTTGATTAGTCAATCCCATATCTGTTCTAAGTTTAGATATAATAGCAGCTTTGCTACTATCGTTAAGAGGATTTACTAAAACTGTATCGAAGCTATTGCCTTTAGAATCAGTAAATAACTTATTCATTCTATTAGCATATTCTAGTTGCATAGGATTATTAGTATCAGCCATATCTCCATTACTCAATCTCTTACCTAAGAACTCCGAAGCATATTGTTCTTCTTGTGTAAGATGTCCTTTCATTGCATCTAAACGATTATTAGCATTAGCTATACCTCTATAATAGGTATTAGCTTCATCTAATAATTGTTTCTTAGCAGCATCGGATAAAGTAACATTATTAGCAATACCTGAACGTAGTTTACTATATGCTTCATCTAAAGGAAGAGATTTAGATATTCCATAAGAAGAAAACATATTAGATAACTGACCATTAAAAGTATTTAATTGAGATTGTACTTTAGCAGGAGTATCAGGTTCTACTTTTTCTTTACCACCAATAGTAGCTAAAGAAGGAAGTAAATCAGGTTCTTTACCAGTTTTAGGTTTAGCAGAATTTTTACGAGCAGCAGCTAATAGATTAAATCCTAATTCAGGATTAATTCTACTTTTAACTCTACGATAAGCAGAAGCAGCATATCTAGGAGCAAATAGGTTCTCTTCAAATTCTCTCTGTGACATAATAGTTCCGTCAGGCTTAGTAACAAGATTATTCTTATTACCTTTATTAGCTTTCCAAACATTTACTTTATAGTCTTGTTCTAGAGAAGCACGAGCACCCGGAGTTTCATTTAAAGCAGATTCAAATGCAGCACGAATCTTATCTGCTGATAGTTGTTGAACACCACTAGCTGTTTTAAGATAAGGAACATCACCAGCAGCAATATTACCTTGACCGTCTTTAAGATTACCTTCTGCATCTCCCCATACTAGTTGTTCGCCAGAACTAGAATCAACACCAACAGTAGATAATACTTTCTGATATAAAGTATTATAATCTACTTGTTCAACAGGACGATAATTAGGTTGGAATTGATTACCACCTATTACTTTACCTGTTTCATCTATTTGGTCTTGATAATTATATTTATTTTGTTCTAATGTGTATGCTTTAACATCACCGTCATAAGCATTACTATTAGTAACTTCATCTTGGAACTTTTTAAACTCTTGTTGATAACGTTCACGACCAATAAGACCGGGATTACTAGCTACTTCTCCTGCTAACCTTTTAGCAGCAGTTAAAGCAGTAGCATAACTTCCATCTTGTGCACTAGCTTCTATTTGAGCATTAATATCTCTCGAATAGTTATCGAGCCATTCATTTTCAGCTTCATTTAATTGCTTATTAGCAAGAAATGTTTTAATCTGATTACTAGTTTCAATAGCAGTATCATGTTTCTGTTGAAGAGTATTTAACGTACTATTGTAAACATCTAAAGGAGCGGCAACCCGCTCCCTCTTTTGATAACCTGCTGTTTTAATATCTATCGGCATAGTTATAGTATTTATAATTAAGCAATCTTTTTCTTACCACCACATCTGAATAAAGTACTTCGTATATTACCTAGTCTACCTTTATTCTTTTCCATTAGTTTTAAGAACAATTCCATTTGTTCAGGATTAGCACTCATCATAGCAGCAATAGCATTTTCTTCTGAACGTCTCTTATCTACACCTAATTGATAATCTCTAACTCCACTAGTAAGTCCTTCGATTATATTAGTACGATTATTAGCGTTAGCTTGAATTTTATCATTAGCAGTTTGAACTTTAGAAATAGCATTAAATCTATTAGCTTCATTTATTTGTTGAGCATTTGCAGAAGCTACTTGTTGACGATTCATTGCATCTTGATTTTGCAATTGAGTTTCAAGATTTTCTTTCTCACCTCTTAATCTACTTCTTTGACTTAAAGCATTATTAGATATTCTTTGTTGTCTAGCAACACTAGCTACTGAACTAGCAGTATTTCCTTCAACTAGTTTATTTTGCCTAAGTTCAGATTCTCTTACATCTGATAATTGAGGATTTATATTAATACTAGTTTTAAGTTTAGCAGGAGCAACTAATTGAGGAGTTGGAACTTGTGGAGCAGAAGTTTTATTTATACTACCTTTATTAAGTAGTCCACTAATTAAAGTTCCAGCAGCTCCAATTCCTGAACTAATAGCTTCTCCTTTATCTATTCCTTTAAATAGATTAAAACCTTTACTTCCACTATTAGCAGATACATTCATCGGCTTAATACTAGAAGCACTAGGATTAATAATCTTTGCCCCAGCAGTAATACCGGCAGAAGGAACATTTTGATTAAGAGCTAATAATCTACGATTAGCACCAAGTCCTAATAGAGCTTTCTTATTTTTTAATTCAGGATATTTCTTATATACTTTAGCTTTTACATCAGAGCGACCATGTAAACCTGCTAATCTAAGAGCATCACGAGCATCGGCTTTAGTTGGAATCGGATAACTACGTCCACCACCTGCAAAATCTTTAGACTTAACACTAGGATATGGTTTCTTATCAGAACCATAATCTTTACTACGAGAAAGACCGCCTAATTTTTTTCTACGACGTTCAGGAACGCCTAATATACTTTTGATTCCTTTATATAAAGAAACAGAAGTAGATTCTCTAGGAACAGTAACATTATTATTATTACTTGAATACTGACCTGGAACAAATGTATTATCCTTAATCATTTTAGGGATACGAGAACCTACTACATTTACTTCGGGAATAATATTAGTTTTACTTGATTTAGGCTCAACTTTATTAGAACTAACATTATTATTTAAAGTAGATTGCTTTTTACGAGGAGCAATAATAACTACTTCGGGAAGCTCTCTTTCAATAGTTTGAACTTTAGTTTTAGTTTTAGGTTCAATTTTAGTTACTTCGCTAGCTAATTGAGTACCATACTTTTTACCGTTCCATTCAAATACTTTAAGTCCTTGTCTACGAGC